>CAYSDT010000017.1:0-13009 GCA_964429835.1 uncultured Ardenticatenaceae bacterium
CATCTCAAACCGAACACGAAGCGCATTCTCTTGATCCAACATTTGCCGAAAGGAAGTCTCACGCATCTTTTACCACCATTTGAACCAAGTAACTTTCGTCCATCATAGCCCCGATTGTAGCACAAAAAAAGGAGTTCAACTTTTTGCAAAAGTTGAACTCCTTGAACATCCTTTATCTCACTCTCCCGCCACTATCTACTTCTTAATCACATCCATCGGCAGTTTGCGACGGCGCACGCCGTCGAATTGGTAGAACGCATTCGCCACCGCGCCCGCCGTCGGCACAAGCCCGATTTCGCCAACACCTTTCGCCCCGTATGGGCCGTAAGGGTCAGCCACTTCCACGCCGATGATCTCCATCTCTGGTGTTTCCCGTGCGCGGAGAATACCGAGCTTGCGTAAGTTCGTATGGGCAGGACGGCCGTTTACCCAATCCATCTTCTCGCTAATCGCATACCCCAATCCCATGTGCAACGAGCCTTCCAACTGCCCCTCGAACAGGGTCGGATTAAAGATGCGCCCCGCATCATGCGCGGCCGTGATCTTCATAATTTTGCCATCGTCACCCAGCGTCACCAACTGCGTCGCGTAGCTGTATGAGTAATGGGTGTACACTTTTTCGACCATCGCGCCCGGCTTCGTCGTCCACTCCACGCGCCATTCGCCCTTGTACACCTTGCCGACCAGTTCCGCCAGCGTATGGTTTTCCAAATCGGCCGCCAACTTCTTGCCCGCGTCAATCGTGCCGTTGCCGACAAGCGATGTGCCGCGTGAAGCGGTCGTCATGCCGCCGTCTTGATCCGCTTTGGTGTCCGTGCGTACTTTAATGATGGCGGGATCAATCCCCGTCTCTTCGCACAAGGTTTGCAGTGCCATCGTATGCACGCCTTGCCCCATTTCCGTCCAACTGTGGTCAATAATGACCTCATCTTCGGCGGCGATGGTGACTGTGACTTTGGCAAAGTCGGGCATTCCATTGCCAATGCCTGTGTTTTTCAGCCCACACGCCAACCCTGCATATTTGGCGGCGTAGAATGCGTCCTTAACGGCCAACAGCGTCTCTTTTGCCGCCGCGCCGCCTTCGATGATCTGCCCCGTCGCTGTCATGTCGCCGTTGACCAGCGCGTTGTCGTAACGGAACTGCCAGCGGTCGAAGCCGCCTTGCTCGCACAGTTCATCGACTAAACTTTCCAGCCCGAAGGCGGCTTGGTTCACGCCGAAGCCGCGCATTGCGCCGCAGGGGGCGTTATTGGTATAAACGGCCGTTGCTGTTATATCTGTCACTGGCACGTTGTACACGCCCGTCGAATGTCCAGCCGCCCGCTCCAGCACTTTCATGCCGACCGACGCATACGCGCCCGTGTCGCCCAAGAATTCCGCCTGCACGAAGGTCAACATCCCGTCCGCGTCGCAACCCACGCTGTACTCCATCCAGATGGGATGACGTTTTGGCGACATCATGATCGATTCGTCGCGGGTAAGATGGACTTTGACGGGATCGCCGATAAGTGTGGTCATCAGGGCGGCATGTCCTTGTACGGTCAAATCTTCTTTGCCGCCAAAACCGCCGCCGTTCGGCACCAAAATCACGCGCACGCGATCTTGTGGCAGCCCCAACAGCTTCGCAATTTGGATACGGTCTTCGTAAATGCCCTGCCCTTGCGAGAACACCTCAACGCCATTGCCGCCCAATCGGGCAACGGCCGTTTCTGGTTCCATATACGCATGTTCAATCCGTTGCGTCTCGAAAACGGCTTGCGCCACGAACGCCGATTCAGCGCGGGCTTTTTCCACATCACCGCGACTGGTCGTCGTTTTCGCCAGCACATTCGTGTCTCCGTGAATGATGGGCGCGTCCGCTTTCAGCGCGTCGTGCATACTGGTCAGCGGTTCGTACACTTCGTACTCGGCCGTAATCAACGCCACAGCTTCACGGGCGATGGCTTCTGTTTCGGCCACAACGCTGGCAATCACATCACCAACATAATTTGTGGTTTCACCAATCGCCACCATCACCGGCCAATCCTGACGGATGAGACCGATTGTGCGGTCGCCGGGTACATCGGCCGCCGTCACGACGCGGATGACACCTTCAACAGCTTCAGCCGCGCTCGTATCCATCGCCACTAATTTGGCGCGGGGATGGTCGCTGTAGCGCAGTGAGCCGTGCTTCATATTTTCCAACCGCAAGTCGTCAGTGTAATCGTGGTAGCCCAGCACGAGGTCTTGGGCATCATATTTGGGGGTGCGTGTGCCAATACGGCCGTTACTGGTCGGTTTCTCAATCCGCACATCTTCCCGAATCGCATCAGCGGCGTACTGGACGGATTCAATAATCTTTTTATACCCTGTGCAACGGCAAAGATGGGGGGTGAGCGATTTCACGATGTCCGCGTCTGTCGGGCTGTCATTTTTATTGAGCAGCGTGTCGGCCCGCATGACGATGCCGGGAATGCAGAAGCCGCATTGCACGCCGCCCTTTTCCACGAATGCGTTGGCGTACACCTCTTGCCGATATTCGCTCAAGCCGTCGGTGGTGGTGATGGCTGTGCCATCCATCTTGCTCATTTTGGTCACGCATGACAGTTTTGATTTGCCATCCACATCCACCGTACACGCCCCGCAGGACGCTTGCCCAGAGCAACCATCTTTGACGGTGGTCACACCTTCATGCTCGCGCAAATAAGTCAGCAATGTCAAATCGCCATCGCCCGTAAATTCTTTTTCTTGTCCGTTTAATTGAAATTTCATACTTTTTCTCCTTTCGTGGCGAATAAATTCGCTGCTACATTTGTGAAGTCGGCCTTCGCCGACTAAGCCTAGTCGGCGAAGGCCGACTTTGCAATCGTAGGCGCGGTTTCAACCGCTGGCTACGGAATGATTATGTTCTGTAAAAACAAATCGCCCGTCATCAGTTAGAAACTGCCGACGGGCGATTGGGTATTTAATTTAATTGTGGATTGCTCTTCATTACATAACCTTGCTACATATCAATCGTGTGCAAAATTCTTGGGGCGAAATGCCATATCATTTTTAATTTGTGCGACACCATCACCCGTTGCACTCAGTACGAATAATCCTTTTCGGTAAGCGTATTTATCTGCGTCTTCGGCAAACATCAATCCAGCTACGCCACCGTATATTTTATAGTCGTGGTAACGCGGGAAAAATGTGGGGAAACGATCTAACGTTTCTAGAAAATCAGTAACATCGTTCGTTTGTAAATCAGTTCTCGCCGCTAGAATAACGATTTTTTCTTCATTTTCCAACAACACATCTAAGGTCATTTCGTGTGCATTTATCTGCGCTCTTACCTGCCGATATACGGTATGTATAACTACACCACGATTATGGAATTGCTTGAGGGTATCTGAGTTACCCAACACCTCAATCATGCTATTCCATGGACTATCAAATACATTATACAGTCGATCCATACTTAACGTATCAGTCCGTCTTCGTTGCCCTGTTGTTGTCAACATTATTCCTAACTATTCTCTGTCTCTATCTGCTCAGGTAAAGGTTGTTTTTTGGCACAAACAGTACATTCGGCCAATGTTTTATTGGATTGTACCAGCAATCCGCCACAACTGTCACACGGCTGGGTCAACGGCCGTTTCCAACTTGTCCAGTCGCAATCAGGATAATTGGCACAGCCATAGAAAGTGCGCCCGCGACGGGTCTTCTTTTGCACCAAATCGCCGCCATCTTTCGGGCAGCTTATCCCGATTTTGATCAGAATCTGCTCCGTGTAGCGGCAAGCGGGGAAGTTGCTGCATCCAACAAAACGGCCGTATCTGCCCACCCGATACAACAACGGATGTTCACAATCGGGGCAATCACGCCCGACAGGTTCGGGTTCGACTTTGAGTACACCTTTGGGCAACGCTTCATCCGCTTTGGCGACATCAACCGCAAATTTCTCGTAGAAATCCCTGATGACGGGAACCCAATCGGCTCCTTCCGCGATTTTATCGAGGTTATCTTCCATGCGGGCGGTGAAGTCTGGTGACAAAATGTCGGCGAAGTATTCGACCAGCAAATCGTTGACGACTTCGCCCGTTTCGGTGGGGTACAAACGGCCGTTTTCCTTCACCACATACCCCCGATTTTGAATCGTGGAGACGATGGCTGCATAAGTACTCGGCCGTCCGATGCCATTTTCTTCCATTTCGCGCACCAATCGCGCATCTGAAAAGCGGGGCAGCGGCTGGGTGAAATGTTGTTCGGGCAACAGCTTCATCATGTCGATGCCTTCGCCTTCGGTGAAGTCCGATGGAAGCTGTTTATTACCATCTTCAGGTTTATCTTCGGGGCGTGTCTCTTCGTACAGGCGCAAGAATCCCAAAAAGCGGATGCTGGAGCCAGTGACGCGGAATAAATACGGCCGTTTTTTCACGTCCACATCCACATCGCCTGCCCAAATATCGGCCGAGATAGTATCGTAAACCGCATTTTCCATCTCGCTCGCCATAAAGCGATCCCAGATGAGCTTGTACAGGCGGTACTGATCTCGTTTCAAGAACGGCTTCATCGCTTTGGGGGAGCGTGCCGCACCTGTTGGCCGCACCGCCTCATGCGCCTCTTGTGCGCCCTTCGATTTTGTCTTATACACGGGCGATTTGGCTGGCACATAATCATCGCCGAATGTCGTTTTGATGTACGCCCGCGCCTCTTCTTTCGCCTCTTTGGCGACGGTTACGCTGTCGGTACGCATGTAGGTGATGAGACCAACCGCATCCTTTTCGCCGATGTCGATCCCTTCGTAAAGCTGTTGCGCCACGCGCATCGTTTTGCTCGTGCCGAATTTTAGTTTGCGCGATGCTTCCTGCTGCAAGGTGCTGGTGGTGAACGGGGCGGCGGGGCGACGTTTCCGTGTGCCGCGTCGCACTTTGCCCATCGTCCATGTCGCTTTTTCCAGCGTGTCCAGATGGGGTTGTACATCTTCCGCGCTGTTGAGAACGGGCTTCTCGTTATTGAATTTGTGGAATTTGGCGGTGAATAACGGCCGTTTTTCAACGGCTCTTGTCTTCTCCTGCCCTAAATTCGCTTCCATCGACCAATACTCGACAGGGGTAAAGTTGTCAATCTCCCGTTCGCGCTCGACAACAAGCCGCACGGCGACGGATTGCACCCGCCCCGCCGACAGCCGCCCGCGCACTTTGCGCCACAACAGCGGACTGAGCGTGTAACCGACCAATCTGTCCAAAATGCGCCGCGCCTGTTGCGCGTTCACCTGATCCATATCAATTTCACGCGGATGGTCGAACGCTTCAATAACGGCCGTTTTTGTAATTTGGTTAAACACAACCCGCTGTGTCCGCTCTGGCTCCATCTCGGCCGATTCCAACACATGCCAAGCGATGGCTTCTCCTTCACGATCAAGGTCAGTCGCCAGATAGATTTCTTTCGCTTTGGCGGCATCCGCTTTTAGCTCTTTGACTAACTTACGTTTGTCGTTCGGCACGCGGTATTCGGGCGTGAAATTGTTCTCTACGTCCACGCTCATGCGCGATTTCAGCAAATCACGCACATGCCCCACGCTGGAACGCACTTTGTAGCCGCGCCCCAGATATTTGCCAATCGTCTTCGCCTTCGCTGGCGATTCGACGATGACTAACTTGCCAGAACGACGTGGTGCGGGTTTCTTTTTTCTGCCCGGCTTCTTCTTTTTAGTCGCCGACTTCTTTGCCGCCGTTTTCTTTTTCTTAGGGCGGGGGGCAATGATGGGTTTCGGTAAATCCTCATGCGCGGGTGTACGTCCCATCTTGTAGATGGTTCCTTCGCAAACAGGGCATTTCCCCCGCGTACCAGCCGATCCGCTTTTCGTCCATTCCGCCTGCGGTTCAACCATCTCCCGCTTTTCTTTACATTTGAAGCAATATCCTTCCATAATTTCCTAGAAGATAGAGTGTAGAGATAGAGATAGAGGTAGTATTTCCTCTATCTCTATCTCTCGCCTCTATCTCAACTGTATGATTCCAATGCCGTGCCTTCCAACCCATCCACAATCGCCTTGACTGTGCCGATGTGGTCTTTGTGAACGACAACAATTGCGTCGTCTGTATTGACGACGATGATGCCGTCCAGCCCAGCAACGACGACTAATTTTTTATCTTCATAATTATAAACCAACGTATCCCGTGACTCTTCCACGACGACCTGTCCTTTGGTCACATTCGCTTCGGGGTCGGGGTTGATGGCCTCTTTGAGCGCGTACAACGTGCCGGGATCGCTCCAGCCCATATGGTCGTGCAACACCAGCGCGTCGGATGGGTCAACGAATTGCAAAATTGCATCATCGAAACTCATCACCTCAAGTTCGGGGTAGATACTGTGCAATGCGTCCGTGTACCCATCGCTTCCAATGGCGGCTTCGATGGCACTCAACTGTGTCCACATGGCGGGTTGTTGCTGCTGATAAAGCCCGCGCACAAAGCCCAGCGTGGTGACGAAGTAGCCTGTGTTCCAGACGTGCGTCTGGGCAGCAAACATCTGCTCGCACTGCGCTTGCGGTGGGCGATAGGTGAGGGAGTTGAAACGGTAAAACGGCCGTTTATTCTCCATAACTCCCATCTTTTCCCCCAATTCCAACCAGCCAAGCTGACTGTTGGCAAAACGGGGCGTTTCGCCGATGAACAGGATGTTCGCTTGCTTGTTTTGCAACAGCGTCTCCGCCGCGCCAAGCACGCCGCGAAAAGCATCCACCTGATCCATGTAATTATCGCCCCATAAAATGGCGATTTCTTCCTCTTCCAAAGAGCCGCCTAAACTGTCCCCGTCTGTCGCTTTGGAAAGATGGGCGATGGCGAGGCCGACGGCCGCCGCTAAATCGCGCCGTGTTGGTTCGCCGATGATGTTTTGTGGCGGCAGGGCGGGCAGTTGCTCGCGTACCATCTCCACATACCGTTCATTGGTCGAAATGAAGATATTTTCTGCGCCATATTGGGGCAGTACGCGGTCTACCGCCAACTGCAATGTCGATTTCGCGCCGATGATCGGCTCAAACTGTTTTGGTGATTTCTTGCGGCTGATCGGCCATAGTCGCCGTCCAGAACCGCCTGCAAAAATAACGATTTTCATAAATTTCAATTGTCAATTGTTAATTGTCAATGGTCAATTGTCAACGGGGGTCTCGTGTGAGCTTACTCCTCGTTGACAATTGAAAGTTGACAATTGACAATTGATCATTCTCCTTCAGGCAAGGGCGTAATTCATGCCGCCCGTCTGTTTTACCATGCCTTTTAATTCCATTAACGTCAGCGTGCCGCTGACCGTGTTTGCCGCCATCCCGCTTTGGCGACTGAGTTCATCCACATGGATGGGTTCGTGGGAAAGAAGCGGCAGTAGTGCGGCTTCTTCTTTTGAAGAAGGGAGTGCCAATTGAACGGCCGTTTTCTCCACAACCATACTGATATTCAACTCTTCCAGCACATCTTCCACGCAAGTGACCAATTTTGCCCCTTGCTGGATGAGCTTATTCGGCCCCTTGCTCACGGGGCTGTGAATGTTACCGGGAACGGCGAACACTTCCCGCCCCTGTTCCATCGCAAATTTGGAGGTGATTAACGCCCCACTTCTGATACCCGCCTCGATCACAATCGTCCCCAGCGACAAGCCGCTAATAACCCGATTGCGCGGCGGGAAATTCTTCGCTTCTGGCCGCACGCCCATCCCATATTCGGAAATGACTGCGCCATGCCCATTTGCGATCTGCTTTGCCAGCCCACGATGTTCGGCGGGATAAATGGAGTCCACACCAGAGCCGAGTACGGCGATTGTGCGCCCGCCCATTTCAACGGCCGTTTTATGAGCAACCGCATCAATCCCCCGTGCCAAGCCGCTGACGATGGTCACGCCATTATTGACCAAGCCAATGGTCAAATCACGCGCAATCTGGCGACCATAACTCGTCAATCGCCTTGTGCCGACGATTGCCACCGCCCAACGGTCGGCTTCGGTGATGTTGCCATTGACATAAAGTAATGGCGGTGAGCCGGGAATGTTACGAATATAAGTGGGGTAATTGGGGCTGTCCCATGTTATTAAAGTAATGTTCGCGGCATCGACTTTCGCCATTTCCGCATCTAAATCTAAGGTTTGGCGTGTTTCCAGAAAGGAGCGGATGGTGCGCCGATCAACGCCGATTTTGTTTAATTCCAGTTCGGTTGCGTGCCACGCACGCTCAAAATCGCCAAAATATCCTTGCAAAGCTTTCATCTTTGCAGGCCCAATCCCCTTGACGATGTTAAACCCCAAACGATATTTTAGGTCAGACATAAAACGAAAATACCACACGCCCGCGCAAGCGGCAAGGGGAAAATAATTGATAATTGATAATTGATAATGAATAATGAAGAGCGTACTCGTTTATAATTCGTTGTTTTACGGTAAAATGCGGACATGAATAGTTGGAAAATGATGGTGATAATTGTATTGGCGTTGGGCGGGGCTTCGGCGGTGGCGGCGCAGGGTGATGAAGTCGGGCATTTTGTGCAGGTTGGTGATTCGTGGGTGGCGTTGGGGCGACGATATGGTGTTGATCCTGTGCAGTTGCAGGCGGCTTCGGGGCATATCAACGGCCAGCGCGAACCTGCGATTGGGTCGGCGGTGATGGTTCCATCGCAACCTGCCTTTTATGGCGATCTTGTGCGGTCGGCGGATGGGGGTTTGTTACAAACGGCCGTTTCCCACAGCACAACCGCCTGGCAGATCGCCCTGCAAAATGAAATCGCATCGCCCCATCGCCCGTTGTTTTACCAACCCGTATTTATTGAAGAAGACGGCCGTTTTCCCCACGATCTCCCCATTGGATTTGAAACGCTGGAACTATCCGCCATCCCTGCCCATCCGGGCGAGGGGGTCGCTTTTCGCGGCGTAACGACTGCCCCCATGACAGTGACAGCCAATCTGACAATGCGCGGTGGGCGGGCTGATTTGGGGATGGATGTGATGAAAAACGGCCGTTTTCAGACAGCGACAACAGGCACAGGCGCATTTTTCGGCACAGGCGAACCAGCATTAAGCATACAAGTTGATGGACAACCTTTTTGGAGCCAGCCATGGACATTTGAAGACAAATCATGGGCGTATCAGGAGCTAAATTTCACGGGGTCGGCTGGCGCAATCACCCAAGAGCAGATTGATGCTGAACGCGAGCAAATGTTCGCGCTGTGGGAGCCGAACACGCCGTTGGCATGGACAGCCCCGTTTCAACGCCCCATCGACGATTATTTTGAGCTAAGTTCAAATTACGGCACGCGCCGCTCCAATAATGGCGGCCCGTACAGCACTTATCACGAAGGGGTAGATTACAGCGCGTACAAAGGCACGCCCGTCATGGCGGCGGCGGCTGGGACGGTCGTCTTGGCGGAACTGCTACCCGTGCGCGGTAATACGGTTGTGATTGATCATGGGGCGGGGGTGTATACGGGGATGTACCATTTGTCTGAATTGGAAACGGCCGTTTTTGACACTGTTCAAGCTGGCGATGTCGTCGGACTTGTTGGCACAACTGGCCTTTCCACAGGCAATCATCTGCATTGGGATTTAATCGTCAACACGGTTTGGGTTGATGGCGAAGCGTGGCTGGCGCAAGATATGGGCTGTTGGCTGGCTGAAGGATTGGGACAGCCGTGTCAGCATGAATAGGGGGCTGTTGGTAACATCTCAATAACTTGGGGTAAAGACCTGACAGGTTTCATCCAGACCTCTTGTTTTACACGAGTATCTTTGAAAAACCTGTCAGGTCTCCCCGAAATACTGAGAAGATACGGACTGCTCATTATCGTAAACTTGGTCAAGGTGATAGGCACTTTGCAACTGCCTGTCACCTGAAACTACGGGATTAGCGGAATGGGTACGCGATCTGTGGGCAGATGCTCGCCATTTTGGAAGGCGGGCAGGCGCACACCGCCTTCGATTTCGTACAGCCCGACGTAAAGCGTGTACGGGCCAGCGGGCGCATCGGCGGGGATGCTGATACTGTAGCTGTCTTCGATGTATTCGCCCGGCTGCCATTGGCTGGTCAGCAATCGCCCCCCTTGCGGCCAACCGTCCACCTGCGCGATGACGGTATCATCGGCGGTGACCAGATGGTTGAACACGGCGTAAACGTGTAACGGCCGTTTCAACGCATACCAGCCGTAACTCAATTCCAACTGCCCGCCCGGCACAGCCTCCCCTTCCACACGATAGCCGCGTAACCCGATTTCATCGCCAAAATCAGCTTCGATGGGTGTTAGTCCGTCGGGTAACGCCGTCAAGGTTGGGCGTTCGTCGATGGTTATGTCGGCGAGGGTGAGGGATGGATCGTTGGGTGTTGTCCATAAACGGCCGTTTTCATCCATCACCTCCAGCACAATTTTTGCCGCCCCCGTCTGTGCATCGGGGGGGATGGACAGAACCAGCGGCAACGTCACCAATCGCCCCGCCGTCCATTGATCCGACGGATACGGCGGTGATAATGGCACGGTTTTTGTCAAAATGGGGGAACTGTCCACGCCCAGCGCGTAAAATGGCGGGTCGGGGATGAGTTGGAAGCGGGCTTGCAATGCGGGCAGTGGCGCGGACGGCGCTTGCCAATGCAGATTCACACGCATCGGGTATCCGGGTTGAGAATGGTCGCTGCCTAATTCGACACCAACCAAATTCAGACAAGCACCGCCATCTGGCGGGCAAAATGTTGTCGCCTCTGGGGTGACCATATCGCTGAGGATGGGTGCGTGAATGGGCGCGGTGACTTGGATTGTTTTCAACAGTGCGGTTTCCGCGCCGTTCATTAGCATGGGCAAGCCGCTGGCGTTATCGAGCAGGCGCAGACGCAGCCCATAGTCGCCCACTGGCGCATCTTGTGGGATGGTCAGCCCTTCGTAGGATGTCGTTTGCCCATCCGTTAGAGCGGAAAACGCCGTCGCCCACGCATACCCTTCCCCATCTACCAATGCCAATTCTATCTCGGCTCCATCAGTCAATGGGCGCGGAAATTCCCAAGAAAAGGTGACGCGCATTGGTTCGCCAGCGGCGATGGGCGTTGCCTCATGTGCTATCTGCGCTAAAACGAGCGCGTCATCAAAGGTCAGCCCCATCGCTTCTGTGGGCGTGTCAGCGGGGAGGGGCGACAGGTACAAATAGGCATCATCTTGCTGCCAGACGGCATGGGCATGGGTTCGCAGCCACTCCCAAACGAAGCCGTCAGGGTCGGCATCTTCGACAGCCATTGGCACCATCCACAGCCGATCTGCACGGTTTAGCAGTTCTTCCAAAACGGGTGCGGCTTTGATGGGGTCAAGCAGGGGCGGAGCCGATGGTGGTACGACTGTACGCGGCGGGATGTTGCCCGTGTTGTAATAATGGAAAGGAATACCTTGCCAGGGGCCGTAGAACAGCATTTCATCACCAGCGCGGGCGTGCGCGTCGACGATTTCCATCGTGCGGCCGTATTGTGATTTTTCGGCCGTCAGCACATGATACATCCCCGTATTTGCCAACAGCCAAACAACAAAAAGCGTCAATCCCATCCCCACTCCCCAGCGCACAGGGCGATTATGGATGAGGGCAGACGGTAAGGCGATTAAATGCGCCATTGTCAGGGTGATGAAGGGCAGCATGAAAACGAGATAGCGTGTTTGCGGAATGCGCGGCAATAGATGGGCGAGCGTAAACGGGACGAGCAACGTGATCAACAGCCACGCCCCAACGCGCCATCGCCGCCACCACGCGACCATCCCCCCCCCGACCAACAGGATTAGAATAATGGGCAGGACGTAATACTGCGCGGTGGACATGGAACTGGACAGCATTGTAGTGAACAGGCGTGTTAGTTGATGGATTGTTGGCGGTACGAACTGGCTTCCTGTGAAAGCGTTCGTGATCGTCGCTTGTAATCCTGTGGCTGAGGTGAGCCATAGCAGCCCAAGTAGGGCGGGGAGGCCGTGAATGAGGCTCCATATTCCCAAATTGCGCCATCGTTTGGTGGCAAGCAGGGCGAGCGGCTGGGTGATGATGAAAAATAGCAGGTAATAATGGGTGAGGATGGCGAGGCCGTTGACGAGAATAAGTAGGAAAATGTGGGGAAATGACGGCCGTTTATCTTCCATCAACCAATCCCGCAACAGCAATCCAGAGGCGAGTACAGCCCAAACGGCCGTTAAACTGTACATGCGTGCGTCGCGGGCGTAGAACGCCATGCCGGGTGTGACTGCAAGGAAAACGGCCGTTAGCCAATCGACCCCCTTTAACGCTGTCCCGCCCCGTCGGCGTGAAGCCAACCGCGCCATCCAGCCAGTGAGTGCTAAAAGCAACATCCCAATTTCCAACGAGAACAGGCGCAGGCTGAATTCGCTCGTTCCAATTAAATCCATCCAGCCGCGAATAAGCAGGTAGTAGACGGGGGGGTGTTCGTTGGCGGCGTGGAGCAGGTAGCTCAGTATCTCCAACGGTGGGCGATTGGTGACGAAATAGGTGGCGGTTTCGTCAAAAGAGAGGCTGCCCAAGTCGATATTCCACAGCCATACGCCCCATGTCAGCAGTAAAATTACTGTCCAGATGAGCAAGGATTTACGGTGGCGAATCAGGCGGCCTCCCACTCTGTCACTTCCCGCTGTTCCATGTCAAAGTTTACGCCAAGCAGATGAATCGCTTTTGAGGTCAGCAGATAACGGGCAAAATACGCTTTTTCATGGATTTGTGCCAACGCTTCTGATGCGCTGCCATCTAACTTGAATTCAAAGATGTAAACGGCCGTTTCTGTTTCAATCACTGCATCTATCCGCCCGTGATTGGTGTGTACTTCGGCACTAATTTCTAAGCCGATGAGTTTGAAAATAAGATAGAACATCGACTGGTAATACTTTTCTTGCTTGATGTGCAGTTCGTAATTGATGGTTGCCAAAAAGCTGTTGAGGGTGTGGAAAAATTGTTCCCAATCCGCTTTGTGCAACGCAAGGATGAGGTGGTCGAGGTAATTAACGGCCGTTGTTTTTTCAACATCACCATGACTGCCTAATAA
>CAYSDT010000017.1:13109-15963 GCA_964429835.1 uncultured Ardenticatenaceae bacterium
TAAAAATCTTGGAGTACGTTTCTTAAAGTTTCTGCTGCTGAATTTTCAAGATTATCCAGAATTGGTTTGTCATATTCATCAATCAGGATGACAACTTGGCCTTGCTGTGAAAGCTGGAAAATAAGATCGCCGAACTGTTGTGAGGCCGTCTCTCCCACAAGCGTTAAATCATGTTGTCGGGCAGATAGTTGTAATCGCCACTGGATACTTTGTTCTAACTCTGCGGCATTGGTCGTGCGATCCCCGCTAAAATCAAGGCGAATGACGGGGTGTTTTTGCCATTGGTACGGGCTGTCATGCAACCATAATCCTTTGAACAGGTCACGATTGCCTTGAAATATCTCATCCAGCGTGGAAATGAGCAGGCTTTTACCAAATCGGCGCGGGCGGGAGAGGAAGTATACGCCTTTGGGGTAGCGGAGCATTTCGTAGATAACGGCCGTTTTATCCACATAAAGAAAGCCGCCATTGATGATGTCGCGGAAGGTTTGAATGCCGATGGGTAAGGGTTTAAGTTCCATATGCCGATTGTATCATAAAATGCGAGAGGGTTACGGCAGCAAAATTTCCAGTGATTCCCCCGCCAAATTGCCAGCCACATCATAAAGTGAAACGGCCGTTAATTCAGGAAATTCATACATGCCGACACGAACAGCCGTTACCCCATCAGGCCACTCCATCCGCACCGTTGAGACGACAAGGTCGCCTTGCTGCCACTGATCTGCGCCAAAAACGGCACTATCCGCCCCTCCAATGCGCTCCCCTTTTTCATTCAATAAGTGGGTGAACAGATGGAAATCGGCCGTTGATGGCTCGCCCGCATACCAATATAAATTCCACGTTGCCGTGCCGTCTGCGTGGGTGATGGGGTCGTCGTAACCCGCGATGGCCGCCCAATTGGTCAAAATTTGCGGGGGATCGATGGGGTGTTGGGGGGCAAGGGGGGCATCTATCTGCAAAACCTGTAATTCGCCCTCACCATCGCGGAAGGGGATGGTTTCGGTTGTGTTTGCGGCTTGTTGGTACATCATCGCCCCATCGCCTGCGGATGGATCAAGAAGGATGATGCTGTTTTGTGCGGGAAAAACGGCCGTTTCCCCAACATCCACAAAGCGGTGCGGCACATCGTGCAGCAGTAAATCGTACACAGCGGGGAATTCATCAATTAACGGCCGTTCTCCATCCCCCGCAATCAAAATTTCGGCAGCCCCCGATTCAGCCAGCCGCGTTCGTGCCAACTCAGTCGCTTCCAATTTCATCACTAACGGCGTGCCAAAGCCGCCTGGCGTTGCCGTCGTGCTGACAAAGTTCAACAGTTGTCCCCACACAAACAGTTGGGCGATGGCTGACAGAATGATGATGGCGTATAACGGCCGTTTCCATCCCCCTCGCACACGCGCCACAAAAATCCCCGCCGCCATGTACGGCACAGGGTAAATCGGCAATAAATAATGCAATTCAGAAGGCAAAAACGGCAACGAAAAGAACAAAATCGGTACAAACAACCATAGTAGCAGGATGATGGAGACTTCATTTTTGTACACTGATTGCACTGATAAACACAGGTTGCTCTTTTTTTTATCAGTGTTCATCTGCGAAATCAGTGTCCAAACATTTTTCCCCAACAGTCCAATGCCGCCTAAAATCAACACGCCCCAAAGAATATGAACGGCCGTTAAATCAGGAACCGTCTCTAAATAATTGCGAAATTCGGCCGCGCCCGCCAGCGCATGAATTTCACGCCCCGATGTCAACAGCCACGCCATTTTCAACGCCGACAAATCCCATCCACGCCCGCCAGACACATCGCCGCCGCTACTGCTTGATAGAAACTGCTGTCCCTGTGTTAGCAAATAATAGATAAACGGAACGGTGGTGAGGGCGGCGAGGGTGATGGAAACGGCCGTTATTTTCCAATTCAACCGCCGCCAAAAAATCAGCAACAACAACCCCGTCACAGGCACAAGAGCCGCCGCCGCCAGATGGATTTGCACCGCAATAGCCAGCGCGAGAAAGTGAAGTATCAACCATCGTTTTCGCCCTTCCACGAATGCCAGCATAGCCGCAATCGCCCAGCCCATCACAAAAAACGGTAACAAATTTTGCGCCCAAATTTTACGCGAATGATGGATCGCCCACGGGCTGACGGCGAACAGCAATGCCGTCACCAACGCCGCTTCGACCCCATAATAGCGGCGCACCAGCCAGTAGCCGCCCAGCACCGCCAGCGTGTTCAGCACCCCCGTGAAAATCGTGGCGGCGTAGACGTGCGGCCACGCCAACAGCGGCAGCGTGTACAGCCAGACACTCATCGGGAAGTTGGGAAAGCCAACGGAGCTGCTGATGCCGCGCAGATGGAACGCCGACCCTTCGGCCATTTCCAGCGCGAGCAAGGTCAGGCGGGCTTCGTCCGCCTTGAATTCGGTGAGACTGGGGAAGGAGGTGCGTAAAACGGCCGTTATCAACAACACAACAGCCAACAACAAAAACTCCATCCGACGGGAAACTGTACGATTCGTTATCATTGGCAAGATGATACCTTTATCTGGGTTGTGTACAAAACAAAAAACGGCCGTTTGCGACAGGAACACAAAATGTCGTGATACCCAATATTTTCCCGTTGGCAGTTGGCTGTTTTCTGTTGACTGTTGACTGTTGATTGTTTCTTTTCTCTCCCCCTCTGGTAAAATCCCCCCATGAGCATACATAAATTAGTTTTAATAGACGGACACGCCCTCGCGTACCGCATGTTTTTCGCCCTCCCCCTGCACGCCTTCACCACCGCCGACGGTGAACCCACCAACGCCACCTACGGCTTTCTCCGCACCGTGATGGACTTAATCTTGGACGACAA
>CAYSDT010000018.1:0-1747 GCA_964429835.1 uncultured Ardenticatenaceae bacterium
CCCGACTGCCCCACCACCTCATAATGCACCACATGCGGCTCAAATTCCAACAAAAAATCACTGTCCTCATCATAATACTTGGCGACCGTCACCTCATCGCCCGCGAAGCCGCGAATCGAATCCAGACCGTCCCAAAACGTCAGGGTGATGAAGTGGGTGATGTCCCCATCCGCCCGCTCAAGGATGTAAACTCCCAAATTGCCCGCCACCGATTGATAATCAGGGATGGCGCGGGCGTTCAAAAAGTTGCGATACGCTTCTGCTTTTGCGGCTGGCACTCTGCCATGCCAAGATCGTGTAATCATTTAATTCTCCTGTTGTAATTTTCCCTTTTCCTGATTCGCATCGCGCATAATATCTATGCCGCCGCGTACCACAATGAATGCAATCACAAAGCCAATGAACAGGTCAGGAAAGGGCGAATCCAGCAAATGCACCAGCACCCCGGCGATGATAATGCCGACGTTGGCGATGACATCATTCTTGGAAAAAATCCAGCTTGCCCGCATATGCACTTCACCATCGCGGTGTTTGGAAATAAGTTGCAAGCAGATCACATTGGCAACAAGGGCGGCCAGCCCAACAGTCACCATCAAGAATGATTCTGGTTCACTGCCGACCAACGTGCGCCGTATCACATCGAATAATACCATCAGCCCCAGCCCAATCTGGAAAATGCCGCTGAGATGGGCGGCGTTGATTTTTACAGACGCGGCTTTGCCGACGGCATATAGCCCGATGGCGTACACGGTCGCATCGGCCAGCATGTCGAGCGAATCAGCGATTAACGCCGTCGATTCGCTCATCGTCCCCAGCACAATTTCCACCAAAAACATAAAGCCGTTAATGGCAAGCAAAATGATGAGAACGCGGCTCTCTTCTTTATTTTTTATTTCAATATGACAATCACAATCAGACATAGGGAGTTGTTAATGGTCAATTAACAATTGACCATTGATTAGCTTTTGTTTATGCAAAAAACCATCTCTTCGCCGAAGAGTAGTTCGGTGATCGGCCAGTCGTAGCCGTCGATGAGTTGGTACATGAATTCACGATAACGGCCGTCTAATTTTCGGCCGCCGTGTGCGCTGACAGCGGGGAACGAGATGACCAGCCATCGCACTTGTAACGCTTCCAATAACGGCCGTCCCAGATTGCCATAATTGCGTGAAAAACGGGGCATTTCCTTCAAAAACAGAGCCACATCGCCCGTTTCAGTGGGGAAATGATGGGCGATGTCTTGCAGTTTTGCCAACTGCGGCAACCCTTCTAATTCAAAATAATGGTTTAATAACGCGATGCGCGGCTCGTGGATGTCGTAGGCGTAGAACGCCGTGTCGTCGTCCAGCCCCATCCACGGAAACGCCAGCGGGTTCAACCCGCAAGCGAGGTCGAGCAATGTTTTGGGCTTGCCTGTGATGGCGAAAATCTCGTCGTAGAAGGCGGGCAGCAGCGGCTGGCGTTCGCGGGTGGACAGATGGGTGTTCAAAATATCGGCGCAGACGGCGTTGATTTGGGACTGGTCATTAGTGGAGAAAACGGCCGTTAATTCCCCCATCGCTTCATTATAAACAGGATCGCCCAAATAGGGAGCCATAATCCCATGCAAGCGCGTCCGCACTGCCTTGATCGCCGCTTTGGGCTTCTTGTGCTGCTGCAAAGCGGTGATGGACAGCTCGCGGATCGTCTCCTCGCTGGTGTCCCCGTACTTTTTCGATTGTTTGATGGCGGTGATAACGGCCGTTAA
>CAYSDT010000018.1:1847-15569 GCA_964429835.1 uncultured Ardenticatenaceae bacterium
CGCCACGCCTCGCGGTCGGGGTGGTCGATGAACTGAAAGCGGGTGATGCCCGTGTTCTTGCTCCACACCTCGCAACGCCGATACGGCCCGATGTTGAAAATGTGGTCAACAGCGGCATCAATCACCCCGCCATGACAGACGGCGATGACATGTTTATCGCGGAATTGGCATACCATCTCTTCTATAAATTGCCCCACACGAATGCGGAAGTGCATCATGCTCTCGCCGCCCTCATGTTTGGGGGTGATGGAATCAAACGGCCGTTCGCTGCCCCATAACTCCCCATAATTTGGTAAATCATCACTCGGCCAAGGGGTGTGATCGTGCTTGTTATTGCCAATTTCACGCAAGCGCGTGTCGTTAATGATGGGTGCATTATTATACGCGGCGGCGATGGGAGCGGCCGTTTCTTGCGCCCGCTTCATTGTGCTGGCAAAAATTGCATCCACCTTTTCCAAATGTGATGGCAACCAAGCAGCGACGGCTGCGGCTTGTTGTTGACCCAAATCGGTCAACGGTTCATCTAAATTACCTTTATCCCATTCGGGCAAGTTTACATAACTTTGTCCATGTCGAATTAAATATAAATCCATAAGTTTCACCTCTATTATGGTCATTTTCCGCTGTGGTTAAAATGACATCTATTTCTCTATTTTTATTTTCCCCATTGTAATCTCTTTTGATCGTTGTTCCAATGTTGACCCGATATAGGGTAACTCGTGTGACGGTTCAATAATGAATGAGTAAGAGGGCGCAATCTAATACAATTATTTTTTGAAATCTAAGCGAAGCTATACACATAAATGAGCAATAAATGAGTAGTTATTCTTTGTCATAACTTCTATATGACATATGTCACTAGGTTCATTATCAATATGATTTACTATATGCTTACTGTTGCAACCTATTGCAAATAGGTGTGAACGACGATATAGGAATGATTGTGGACGAACTGTTAACGACCAAAGAAGTACGAGAATTACTCAGCGTGGATCGCACGACGGTATACCGCATGTTGAAAGACGGCCGTTTATCGGGTGTGAAAATTGGGCAGCAATGGCGTTTTCCGCGCCATGAAATTGACCTGTTGCTGAGTGGACGCACCATCCCCGTCGCCCCAGCAACGGAGCATCCGTTGCCAATTCTTGATGTACAGCCAATTCAAGACGTATTTGCTGAACTTGCCGAAGTTGGCGCAGTGACAACGGATATGGATGGGCAAGCGTTGACGGCGATCAGCAATTCCTGTGCATATTGCAACATGATTCGTTCAACAGAAAGCGGCCGTCAGGCGTGCAGTGCATCATGGCGTGAATTAGGTCAGCTTACCGAACAACAGACCGATTTTTACAATTGCCATGCAGGTTTGAGCTACGCTCGCACCCACATTGATGTCACTGATGCTCATCCCGCCATGTTGGTGACGGGACAATTTTATGCTGATGAACCAGATTGGGATGAGAAAAAGGCGTTGGCACGAAAAACGGCCGTTTTGCATGGGTTAAATGAAGATGAAATGGTGCAAGCCGTTACTGAGATTGCGGTTTTCACCCCATATAAGCGTTCTGAAATTGGTACATGGTTGTCAAAAACGGCCGCTGCCCTAGAGCGCACTATCCGCGAACGATTAGAACTCGTTCGACGGTTACAAACAATCGCCCAAATGAGCAGCATCGACTGACTTGGGCGGGTTATCCTTTTGATATTTGGACAAGGAACGTCCAAAACAAAATTTCATACAGTCAATAGATTGTAGTGAGGAAGTGGAGCAAACATGATAAAGAAGAAAGTGTTAATAATCGCAATGTTAATAGTGGCGATGGCTTTGTTGGTGTCGAGTTTGACACTGAATGGGACATCATCAGTGTTGGCACAAGATGGCGACGATGCCGCAACAACTGAGGAAACGACTGAAGAAACGGCCGTTACCCAAGATGGCGTAGAAGTCGAACCCATCGATCACGCTGAAATCGAACTATTGCAGCAGGAATTTGCAACAGGGCCAGAAGTAACCGCCGCTTGCCTCACCTGCCACGAAGACGCGGCACACGAAATTATGGGTACAGCCCATTGGACGTGGGAATACACAGACCCCGAAAATGGCGACCTTCTCGGTAAAGCCAATGTCATCAACAACTTCTGTGTTGCCATTGATTCCAATGAACCCCGTTGTACCTCTTGTCACGCTGGTTATGGCTGGACAGACAAAACATTCGACTTTGAAGTTGAAACTAACGTCGATTGCCTTGTTTGCCATGACACCACTGGTACATACAAAAAATTCCCCACTGGCGCAGGCCACCCCACTTATGTACCCAAAGAATTTCCTCCTGGCAGCGGCAAAATTTGGCAACCACCAGACTTGAGCTTTGTCGCCCAAAATATCGGCGCAACCAGCCGTGAAACTTGTGGCGCATGTCACTTCTACGGCGGCGGCGCGGACGGCGTAAAACATGGCGACATGGATTCTTCATTAAAGAACCCGTCCGTTGAATTAGACGTACACATGAGTCCAGAAGGCGAAGATATGTCTTGTACCGACTGTCACACCTCCGAGGGGCATGTAGTTAGCGGCAGCCGCTACTCCATGAATTCCACCGACGAAGAGACATGCGAAAGCTGTCACGAAGGGCCTGTGCATGAATTTGAAATGCTGAACGACCATATCGACAGCATCGCTTGTCAAACGTGCCATATTCCTGAATATGCTCGCGGCGGCGTACCCACCAAAATGGAATGGGATTGGTCACAAGCTGGGCAATTAGACGAAAATGGTAAATTTATCGTTGTTAAAGATGAAAGCGGACACTCTGTTTACGACGGCCGTAAAGGCGCATTCGTACTCGGTGAAGATGTTGAACCCGTCTACATCTGGTTCAATGGTGACTTGGATTACACCCTATTGACCGACGAATTCGATCCTGCCGACGCACCCATCGTCATTAACGCGCCTGGTGGCAGCAGAGAAGATTTGAACTCGCGCATCTGGCCGATGAAGCAGTTTGAAGCGACTCAACCCTACGATTCGGTATATAACAATCTGGTTGTACCCCATCTGTTCGGTAAAGACGATGCTGCTTATTGGAAGAACTTTGACTGGGCAACATCCATTCAAGCTGGCATGGATTACGTCACCGTACCCTATGCAAATGGCGAATCCGTCCCCTATAGCGGCGAATATGGTTTCATCGAAACGACAATGTTCTGGCCGATTACCCATATGGTTCCGCCCGCATCAGAAGCGTTAGATTGTGACGATTGTCATGCTGAAGAAGGCGGTCGTTTAGATTTCATTGCGCTTGGTTATGACGAAGATGCGGCGTACCGCCTCACCCACTTCCCGCCCACATTGGAAATGGAAGCTGGCGATATGGAACACCAATCCCCCAATAGTTGTATCGAATGTCATGAAAATGAACATGCAGATTGGGACGACAGCGCACATGGCGAAGCAGGCGTAAGCTGCATCATCTGTCACCAACTTGAAGGCGAAGGCATTGGCGGCGTGGGCGATGGCCCCAGCCAGCATCCAACATTGCCTTACAGCATCAATAAAGAAGCTGACCTTTGCGGAACATGCCATATCAACGAATACAATGATTGGGAAATGAGCGGTCACAACAACATCGACGAAAATATCGCCTGTGTTGATTGTCACATCCCGCATACACAACAACAACGCATCGAAGAAGGCAACACAAACACCTGCGAAAGCTGCCACGAAGACCAAATTGATGAGGTTTCACACTCTACACATGGCGCAGTGGAAATGGACTGTCTCGACTGCCACAAAAATACGCACGAAAACACTGGTCACTCCTTCTTCGTCGGCTCAGACACCTGCAACATCTGCCACAGTGCCGATATTCACACCAGCAGTATGATGGTAGATGCAAATCTTGAACTGTCTGTCGTTGAAGATGGACAAATTCAAGGTCAAGAAGCTGAGGAAACTGAAGAAGATGCAATGCACGAAGATGCAGCAACTGAACAAATCGCTGGTGCATCCACTGGCATCCTCGCTATGCCGCAATGGGTATTGATTATACCAGCTATCTTTGTTGTAATCGGTGGCGTGTGGGTTGTCAAGGGCAATGATCCTGGACACCAACACGAAGAAAATAAAGATCAGGATTAGTGTATAGATAGAGTGCAGAGATAGAGGGTTGGTATTTTTAATCCCTACTCTATCTCTTATCTCTATCTCAAAACTCTATCTTCAGGATGGTATTATGAACGATTTAACTGATATGAAACAAGAAGAAGCCGAAGACACAGAAGAAGGAATGTCACGACGTAAATTTCTCGGTGTGGCAGGTGCGGCTGTTGGTGCCATTACGGTGGCCCAAATCACCGCGTTGCCTCTTTTGGGCAAAAATCAGGCGGGACATGGCAGTCACGGGTTGCACAAATGGGGCATGGTAATTGATCTCAATACCTGCATCGGTTGCAACTATTGCACCTACGCTTGTCAGGCTGTAAATAACGTCCCCGACGACATGCAATACAACAATGTCACCACCGAGCAGACAATGAATGGAGATGAGTATTTCCTGGCACGGCCGTGTTTGCACTGCGAAAACGCTCCCTGTGTGCAAGTTTGCCCCGTCGGTGCCACTTTCATGCGCGATGATGGCATTGTCACGATGGATTATGACCTGTGCATCGGCTGTCGCTATTGCGAAGTCGCCTGCCCGTATGATGCCCGCGTCTTCAATTGGAAAGAAAACACAATGACCGCTGGCAGCAACCCGAACGTTCCCAACTTTGGGTATCCAGAGGTTGAGCCGCGTCCACGCGGTGTTGTTGAAAAATGCACCTTCTGCGAACATCGCATTGATTCTGGTTTAGAGCGTGGTTTGATGCCTGGCGTAGACGAAGCGGCAACACCCGCTTGTGTCGTTGTTTGTCCCACGAATGCTCGCGTTTTTGGTGATTTGAACAATCCCGACAGCCCATCGTCGCAAGCGTTGGCATCGCACAAGACACCCATCGTATTGCGACCAGAATTAAGCACCCAACCAAAGGTGTATTACATTCCGCCAGCCGATGAAAAGGAAGAGGTATAAGTTATGCAACAAGAAATTCATGTTCCTAAATTAAAGCTGGGCAAACGCAAGATTGATCTGTTCCCCATTTGGATAGCATTGCTATTTGTCGGCCTTGCTGCTGGCGCGATGGGAGCGTATCAGGTGCTGACGCATGGCTTGACCGTCACGGGGTTATCTAACCAAGTCCCGTGGGGCTTGTGGATTGCGGTTGATATTTCCAGCATCGCTTTGGGCGGTGGCGCATTTGTTTTGGGTGTCATTGTGTACATTCTCAAGATAAAGCGGTATGAAAATATCGGTAAATTGGCGGTATTGATTGGCTTTTTAGGCTATTCAACGGCTGGGTTAGTCCTGCTGTTTGATCTTGGTCAACCGCTTCGCTTTTGGCATCCCGTTGTTTTCTGGCAAGTACATTCCCTCTTATGGGAAATTACAATGTGTGTGGTTTTATATTTAACTGTGCTGGGATTGGAACTGTTTCCGACAGTGACGGATCATGCGTTTTTCCAACGCTTCCCGTTTATACCAAAAATTGCACATTCTATTCACCGTTTTGGCCCGGTGCTGGCGGTCGTTGGCTTAACGCTATCGCTACTGCATCAAGCATCTCTGGGGGCGACTTATGGCGTTTTAGCAGGGCGAGGCATGTTGTTTTCAGCGACTGTCCCTGTTTTATTCGTCTTTTCGGCCGTTGGCGGCGGGCTTTCTCTGCTGTTTTTGCTGAGCGCACTTGTTTTCCGCACTATGCGGCCAGGATTGGTTTCCGACAAGGTTATGCGTGAATTAGCGCGTATGGCTGGCGGCATGATGTTACTTTATCTCTACCTGCTGTTGTGGGATTGGGCGATCAACTTCTATTATAGTTTTGACGCGCAATCGTCATTACAATTGGAATTGCTGAAGAGTGTCTCTCCATATTTGTGGTCATTCTGGATTGGGCAGGTGCTGTTTGGGGCGTTGATTCCAGGTGCGATCTTATTGAGTTACCGTAAGGGTGGCAATTTGAGATTGCGTTTACTGGCGGCCGCTTTTGCCGCCGCTAGTGTCGTTATCATGCGCTGGAATTACAACTTTGCTGGTTCGATGGCATATATTCATTACGCGCCATTTGTCGAGCAGGTTAAGTTGGCAACTTACAGCCCCACTTGGCAAGAATATGCAGTAGCGACGGGTGTCGTCTCGTACTGGTTGCTAGGATTCAGTTTAGCAGTACGTTACTTGCCTTTCAAATCACCAGAACATCATTAGACTAATACGTTCTCTTTTTTTCCTCCTTGTAAAAAGCCAGCTATCTCAGATGAGGTAGCTGGCTTTTTCGTTGTCTGCAAAAATTGAATTTCAGTCGAGGCGTAGGGGCGGTTCGCGAACCACCCCTACAAGAGAGCATACGGGCATGGTGTTGTCATGCCCAATTATCCATTCTCCATTTTCAATTCCTTACGGCCGTCTAACCAGTGAAATACGGCTGACCAAACCAGTCCACCCATCGTTTTTGCTAAAAATTGACCCAGTACGACAGGCCACATGAAACTGCCAAAGGCGATGGTGGGGAACAGGATGGAATCTACAGCCGCGCTGGGGATGTTGCTGCCATTGATTCGCATCCAGCGGGGGTATTTGCCCAGCAAGTGGTAAATTACGGTGTCCACAATGGCGGCGGCAGCGAAGGCGATGAATGATGCGAGTGCAATCTGCCCTGCATCTTTATTCAAAAACCACGAAATCAATGAGCCAACGGCGATGAGGGCGGTCATTTTGGCTAACAGATGGTTGCCACGCCACGCATCATGCAGATGGTCGCGGGCGGTGAGATCGAGGCCGATGAATAGGAAGGCGACAATGATGATGGAGCTTGGCCCAAAATGGGCGACAAGCAGGTTGGCGGCAACGATGGCCGCGAGGTACAAAAAAACGTAAAACATAATGTTCTCCTTTAAAAGATAGAGTATAGAGATAGAGAGGTATCATCTCAATATTTCGGGGAGACCTGACAGGTTTTTCAAAGATACTCGTGCAAAACAAGAGGTTTTGATGAAACCTGTCAGGTCTTTACCCCAAGTTATTGAGATGTTACATAGAGAGGGTTGTTCTATCTCTATACTCTGTCTCTACTCTCTATCTATTTCAGCAACGGCCGTCATTTGCAGACCGCCGCGAATGCCCTGTTCCAGCGTCACTTTGCAGGAAAAGGGGTCAAGTGCGTCCATGATGTCTTGGGCGATTTGGCTGGCAAGCCCTTCGCCGAAAATCTGCTCTTCGCGGAATGTCCACAAATATAATTTGAGGCTTTTGCTTTCCACGCATATCTTATCGGGCGCGTATTCGATTGTTACCGTGTTGAAATCGGGTTGGGCGGTGACGGGGCAAAAATTGGTCAGCTCGTCGGATGTGAAAATAACGGCCGTTATATGTTTTGGTGCTGGAAAGGTGTCCAGTTCCTTGCTGGGGGCAGACATATCTTGCTGCCCCAATTTCTTAAAGTCGTATTCCATGAATTCTCCTGTAGGTCAAGTTTGCAAACTTGACTACGATATAACAGACAACGCAAAACGGCCGTCAATGGTTAATTGTTAGCTGTTCATTGTTCACTGTTAATTGTTATGTCGCGGGTTTCATCCCAGATATGGAGAGTGGTTATCCCGCAGTTTTGGTAAGCCGGGTACGGACTGAGCGTCCTGTTCTGCCACCGGCGAAAAATTTACGGCGAAGATTGTAGCCCAATCTCGCCTAAAGTGTAAATTTATGCACATCCTGTTATTATTACCGCATGGGAGTTGAGATTGACTAATCCTATGCAATGTAATTTACCATTCCCACGAAGGCGGGAATCTATCTCTCTGGAAAACGTGGATTCCTGCCTTCGCAGGAATGACAATATTTGGATTTTAGCTAATCCACATTCCGTAAGGTGGAATCATGAGAAAATCTATAGTCGAATCTATTACCTCTGTTATTGATGATTTATATCAGGATGGACTGGTAGATGAAATCACAATGCGAAATATCTATGAATTAGTGCAAACCACTAAGAAAAAACCTGCGAAACCTGCAAGCAACTTTGTTGTCATCTGCGGAACAGAAAAGGAGACCATCATATGACCGATAACACAAATAAACCACCCCAAGACAATACCCCATGGGGACATAAATGGGGCTACCGTGACACAGCATTCATCGCCAACCCAGATCATTCCGTCACCGTCACAGGACACCGATATGATCTGTCAGACACGACGATGCCTGGCTTGTTGCCGTACATCGAAGAAATTCTCAAAGTCAAAGTTGACACGAGTGATGTAAAACCAGAAGTAGAGGAGTATTATGTGACTGAGACACGGGTGAACGAGCCGTTCCATCAAGCCGTCGCCACAGCCTTCAATGAGAATCAATTTAGTTTTGAAGATGAAGCCCGCCTGTTACGCAGTCATGGACAAACGACCGTTGCCGAAGTCTTTACGGTGCTGTACGGAAAATTACCGCGCTCTGTCGATATGGTTTTTTGGCCTGAATCGGATAAAGACGCACAACAAATCGTCGCCCTTGCGGCCGAGCATGATGTTGTCATCGTCCCCTATGGCGGTGGTACGAGCGTTAGTTGTGCCTTACAGTTACCCACTCTTGAACAAGAGCCGCGCATGATAGTCGCTGTGGATATGCGCCGTATGCGCGAAATTTTATGGGTTGACAAGACAAACAATATGGCTTCCGTGCAGGCAGGCATCACTGGCACACAACTTGAAGAAGCATTGGAAAAAGAAGGATATACCAGCGGTCACGAACCAGACAGCATGGAACTGTCCACATTGGGCGGATGGATTGCGACCAATGCCAGCGGTATGAAGAAAAACAAGTACGGCAACATCGAAGACATCGTGCAAAATGTGACGATGGTTACGTCGCACGGCATCATTGAACATGCGATGAGTGTGCCGCGCAGTTCCATTGGTATTCAGCCGAAAGATTTGATCATCGGCAGCGAAGGCAACTTTGGGCTGATTACGCAAGCGGTCATCAAAATCCATCCGCTGCCAGAGGTGGTGAAGTTTGGCTCCATCGTTTTTCCTGACATGAAGACGGGTATTGACTATTTGGAAGCATTAACAAAGACGGGAACCCTCCCCGCCAGCATTCGATTGCTGGACAATATCCAATTCCGCTTTGGCTCGGCGTTGAAACCCGAATTAACCTCATCGCAGGAAATGATGGGTAAAGTTGAGAAATTTGCACTAACTAAAGTGTTGAAATATGACCCGCATGAACTGGTCGTGGCGACGGTGGTGATGGAAGGTAGCAAAGCAGAAGTTGATTATCAGAAGAAGGTCATTTTTGGATTAGCGAAGAAATTCAAAGGCACATCTGGCGGCGAAGGGAATGGCAAGCGCGGCTACATGCTGACTTACGCCATCGCTTATTTGCGCGATTTTATGGCTGATTATCACGCCATCGGTGAAACGTATGAGACGACAGTGCCGTGGAGCAAAATTCATGATGTGCTGAACGCGGTGCATAAGCGCGGGCATGAATTGCACCATGAATATGGCTTCCCTGGCGACCCGTATGTGTCACCGCGTATCACGCAGTTGTATCACACAGGGGTGTGCATTTACTTTACCCATGCGTTCAGCATCAAGGGTGTGGACAATGCGGAAGAGATTTTTGGTAAAATTGAGCATGAATTGCGCGGGGTGATTATGGAAAATGGCGGTTCTATCTCCCATCATCACGGAGTTGGCAAGCTGCGTAAGGATTACATGCCGCAGGCAATTTCGGAGACGAGTATTAAGCTGATCAAGGATTTAAAAACGGCGTATGATCCGCAGAATGTATTTGGCATTCGGAATAATGTGTTGGATTTGTAGATAGTAAGACATCTTCTCAATATTTCGGGGAGACCTGACAGGTTTTCCGAAGATACTCGTGTAAAACAAGAGGTCTTGATGAAACCTGTCAGGTCTTTACCCCAAGTTATTGAGATGTTACACAGTAAGACATAGTTCATTTTATGCGAAATGAACTTTACAGTTTAAGGGCAACCACAAGGGTCGCCCCTACGATTTCCCTCCTGTAAGGACGACCTTTATGGTCACCCAATACGACAACGAATTGTAAGAATTATTTTTCTTGTTTTGAACCATGTCAATAGTAACTAGCAGGCTGTCAAAAAAAGTCTGATTTCAGAAATAAGGGAGTTTGTCAGGTCTTCTCCGAAAATTTGAGAACATACCCTCTAACCAGCACAAAAAAGCACTTGACCTTTTCAAAAAAAGATCAAGTGCTTTTACACAAAAGGTGAAGTGATTTTTTAAAAATCACTTCACCTTTTGTGTAATACCTGCTCAATTATAATCGATCTCTTAATCGCACCACTATATTCGTAAATTTAACGGATATTCCTGACTGTCATTCCCACGCAGGCAGGAATGATAAATCGTTAAGTTTATGATAATGAGATAATGATCGCACCACATAAAACGGCCGTTATCAATCAAACAACTTGTCCCACATCACCTTATAAATCGGCTTACGCTCATCCACCTGAATATATTTCCCCGCCTTCTTCGCCTCAATCGCCTGTCGATAGACACCGATCATTCGCGCCGTTACATGGCTGGTTTCATACTCTTGCGCCGTCTCTTTTGCGCCGTCACGCAACTTCTGCTCCAACCCGTCCTCACTCAACAAGCGACCAATCCCCGCCGCCAGCGCGTCGCTGTCATTGGCTGTTAGCAAGCCGTTGACCTCATCAATCACAATGTCCGACGTACCCGTTGCATCCACCGCAACGACGGGCAAATCGGCCGCCATCGCTTCCAGCGTCACCAACCCTTGCGTCTCCGTGATGGAGGCAAAGGCGAATAAATCGGCCGCTTTCATATGATTTGGCACTTCTTCAAAAGGAATACGCCCCGTAAAGTATACACGGTCAGCAATACCCGCTTTTTTGCAATGCTTTTCCAAACTGGAGCGATCTGGCCCGTCGCCAATCAGCATGAAATGCAAATGGGGGTGCTTTTTCATGTTGATGGCAACTGCGTCAATCAACGTCTTGAAATTTTTCTCAGGGGCTAATCGGCCGATGGAAACGAGAACTATATCATCTTCGCCCCATCCTTGCGCCGCACGGACAGAAGCACCCGTCACCTCTGCATACGGGGTCAAATCGATCCCCGTTGGCACGACTGTCACCCCTTCGGTAACGCCGTAAGTGTCGGCTAACATCTGCTTAATACTGGGGCTGGGAACGACAACATGATGGCATTTTTTCATAAAATCGCCGATCAGCCGCTCCACAGCATCCACAGCCATCCCTTTGGATGCTCCCCACGTTTTTACATACTCCTGATAGCGGGTGTGATGAGTGAATACCAACGGAATTCCCATTTTTTCAGCTTGATTGCTGGCCGCCTCACCCATCGGCGCGGGGTGATGGGTATGAATAATATCCAATGGTAATGATGGCATTAACCAATCCACATGAGAGGAAGTGGGGATGTTGACGGGGTAGTTCCGCAACGGAATGTTAATTGCTGGATAGCGGAAGACGAACGGCTCTTCATCTATATACTTCTTCGCATCTTGGCAAAAAACGGCCGTAAAATGTCCTAACTCTTCCTGTGCGGCGCGAAAGGTGCTGATGGAACGCACCACGCCACTCATGACGGGGTAATATGTGTTTGTGTAATGGGCAATGTGTAGTTTGTCTTTCATTATGTCTCCTTTATGGGAGCGGGGGTGCAGGGGAGAAATACATCTCCCCCGCTCCTCATCTCCCCTGCCCCTCATCTCCTCATCTATGCCTTTGCTGCCATTTCTTCACCAAAATCGAGCAATGCGCGTACTCGTTCGTCATTTTCCGCTTCGGCGTACACACGCAAAACAGGTTCTGTGCCAGACGGCCGTATGAGCAACCAACTTCCATCTGCCAAATAATACTTCACGCCGTCTGTCGTTTGTACGCTTTCAATGTCCACCCCAGCGATGGCATCTGGCGCGGCGGCGACCAACATCGCCACCATATCCGCTTTGGCGATGGGGCGGCTTAGGCTCATATCTGTGCGGGCGTATTGGGCAGGGCCATAATCGACTAACAACTCATCAACCAAAACGTGCAGTGGTTTGTTGGCAGAAGCCATCACTTCTAAAAGCAATAACCCCATCAACACCCCGTCCCCTTCTGGAATATGCCCTTTGATAGACATGCCGCCTGATTCTTCGCCTCCCATCAACACATCGCCCGCCAACATCAGGTCGGCGATGTGATTGAAACCAACGGGGGTTTCGATCAATTCCAGCCCATGTTCGGCGGCGATGCGGTCAACCATGCGGGTGGTGGAGACGGTGCGGACAACACGGCCGTTTAATCCCCGTTCTTCAATCAAATAGCGCAACACAAGCGCAAAAATGCGTTGCGGGTCAACAAAGTTGCCGCACGCATCCACCGCACCGATGCGATCTGCGTCCCCATCTGTTGCCAAGCCGACATCAAAATGCCCCGCCTGAATAGTGGAGATGAGCAAGCCCAAATGTTTAGCGATGGGTTCAGGATGAATGCCGCCAAAACCAGGATTCATGCGGTGACGGATATTGGTTACGTTGCAGCGGGTGCGTGCCAACATTTCGGCAATCGCCCCGCGCCCTGCGCTGAACATGCCATCGGCCACCACGTTTAATTCTCCCTGTGAAATGACGTTCAAATCAATCAGCCCGCTGAGATGTTCATAATATGCCCATGCGGGGTCAAATTTCTGAACTAATCCAGCGGCGATGGCTTCGTCTAATTCCATCATTTTGGGTTCAGTCCCAGCGGCCAGATTGCGCTCTAAAAATGCTTCGACTTCCTTACTTTGCGCGGGGCTGGCACTGCCGCCATAGCTCGCTTTCAGCTTTACGCCGTTGTAGCGCGGGGCATTATGGCTGGCGGTAATCATCACCCCCGCCGTTGCCTTTTTATGGCGGACGGCGTAGCTGATGGCTGGTGTGGGGGTATCTGCCCGTGACAGCCAAGTAGTGATGCCGTTGGCGGCCATCACCCGTGCCACTTCCGCGCCGTACCGGTCGGAAAGAAAGCGGGTATCAAAGCCAACGATGACTAACGGATCGCTAACCAACAGATCGTTGGCCGCTTCCTGATGAACAAAATCGGCGATAGCTTGGGCGATAAGGCGCAAGTTCGCAAAAGTAAAGGTGTCGCTGATGACGGCACGCCAGCCGTCGGTTCCAAATTTTACAGTCATGGTTTTAGAAGAGAGATTGGAGATTAGAGATTTAGAGATTCGCGTGTTTCGTAGAACAGTAAATCTCCTAATCTCCCACTCTCCAATCGCTCAATTTCACTCCTCTTCGGTGGATAGGTTAATAGAAATATCGGTATCAACTGGATACGATAGGATTAGGATTAGATCGTTTACGTTTGTGCCTGTGGGGCCTGTGTTGATGAGCGCGTTGACGGCTTGCAGGTAGGGATGGCTGTCGTTGTTTTGCAGATAGCTATGGGGATTGAGTGGGCTATTTTCGACCATCGCTCCTGTTACTATCGCTCCTGCGGCTGTGGTGGGGCCGTCTTCGCCGTCGGTGGCGAATGAGGCGACGACGACGGCTTGCCAGCCCTCAAGGGCGATACCAGCGGCTAATGCCAACTCCTGATTGCGCCCGCCATTGCCATTACCGCGCA
>CAYSDT010000019.1:0-14312 GCA_964429835.1 uncultured Ardenticatenaceae bacterium
AACGGCTGAAACTGTTGGAAAAATCGTGCGGGCGTAATGGGGTGCAGGCGTTGCTTATCGAGCGGGCGTTGCCTGAAATCGAAGAGCAAGCGAACGATTTACTGAGACGGTTGACGAATGATGAGATGTCCATCCGTTTTGAGACGCAGCGGCAGTTGAAAAGCCGTAAGGCGGTGGCGGAGACGCTGGATATTCGGTTGCAGGATGGGAAAGGGGAACGGCCGTATGCCAATTTCAGCGGCGGCGAGCAGTTCAGGGTCAATTTTGCGATTCGGCTGGCGTTGTCGCAACTGTTGGCGCGGCGGGCGGGGGTTAATCTTCGCACGCTGGTGATTGATGAGGGGTTTGGCAGTCAGGATCCAAACGGCCGTCAGCGGTTGATTGAGGCGATCAATACGGTGCAGGATACGTTTGCCTGTATTCTGGTCATCACCCATGTGGATGCGTTGCGGGATGCGTTCCCGACGCGCATTGAGGTGGAGAAGACAGATGAGGGGAGTCGGTTTGTGGTGATTTGATTGATCAAGAATGGTTCACTTTGCAAAAGTGAACCATTCTGTGATTTGGAAACCAGTCTGCTTTCCCCGCCATGATAAAAAGTATCCCGCCCGATTACCTCACACACCCCAAAAACAAACAGCCCCCTTTCCGCACATGCAGAAAGGGGGCTGTCGTCGATAGAATCAGGTCGGGTCAATTACTCGGCATTGGTTGCTTGGGGCATAAATATCCACAATATCAAGTAAACCAAGAGTCCAGGGCCGCCCAAAAGTGCGAACAAGACAAATAACACACGCACCAGCGTTGTATCAATCCCGAAATAGGCCGCGACTCCAGCCGCGACTCCAGCTACCATCTTATCATCAGTTGAGCGTGTAAGTTTTTTGTCCATTTTATGTACCATCCTTTTTGATTGTCGGACGATTAAAATCGCCACTTATTATGAAATGCTTTATCTATCTATACGACAAGTCACACGCCGTGTTGCGAAGCCAGCAACGATTGCCGTTAAGAATCGTCTGAGTATACTGCCTATTCTTAAATTTTGGAAGATAAACGGCCGTTTTGTCGCTCATTTCTGCGCCGCGCATAGGCGGGTGATGGGTGTGTGAGATTTTGGGTAAACGGCCGTTTTGCTCAGGAATTAAAAGAAACAATCAACAGCCAACGGAAAACAATCAACTGAAAACGGCCGTTGACACCCCCAATTGCCAAACGTATACTTGAATCACGGTAGGAGTTGATTATGCACCCACTTTATAGAGTTATAGATTTTAGAACGGAAGCCCCTTACACCCTTTGGGTAAAATTTGATGATGGTGTTTCACAGGTAATTGATTTTAAACCCGTTCTCGCTGGAGAAATGTACGCGCCTTTGAACGATTTAGAGTTATTTAATCGCGTCTATCTTGATCGGGAAGTATATAATCTTATCTGGCCTAATGATGCAGAGTTTGAGCCTGCTGATCTACATGATTGGCCTGAAGTAGCTGATGAATATGCGCTTTGGGCGCAATCATTGGAGTTAGTGACTGTTTAGCTTTCCCCCATCTTCATTATAAAGACTCTACCGAAAAAAGGTAAGGAAAACGGCCGTTTTTGCTTTCAATTCGTTGGTGTTCGGGTAGAGTAATACCCCATAAAGAACGGTATCCCATCCGTACACCCCAAAAACAAACAGCCCCCTTCCTGCACATGCAGAAAGGGGGCTGTTGTCGATAGAATCGGGTCGGGTCAATTACTCGGCATTGGTTGCTTGGGGCATAAATATCCACAATATCAAGTAAACCAAGAGTCCAGGGCCGCCCAAAAGTGCGAACAAGACAAATAACACACGCACCAGCGTTGTATCAATCCCGAAATAGGCCGCGACTCCAGCCGCGACTCCAGCTACCATCTTATCATCAGTTGAGCGTGTAAGTTTTTTGTCCATTTTATGTACCATCCTTTTTGATTGTCGGACGATTAAAATCGCCACTTATTATGAAATGCTTTATCTATCTATACGACAAGTCACACGCCGTGTTGCGAAGCCAGCAACGATTGCCGTTAAGAATCGTCTGAGTATACTGCCTATTCTTAAATTTTGGAAGATAAACGGCCGTTTTGTCGCTCATTTCTGCGCCGCGCATAGGCGGGTGATGGGTGTGTGAGATTTTGGGTAAACGGCCGTTTTGCTCAGGAATTAAAAGAAACAATCAACAGCCAACGGAAAACAATCAACTGAAAACGGCCGTTGACACCCCCAATTGCCAAACGTATACTTGAATCACGGTAGGAGTTGATTATGCACCCACTTTATAGAGTTATAGATTTTAGAACGGAAGCCCCTTACACCCTTTGGGTAAAATTTGATGATGGTGTTTCACAGGTAATTGATTTTAAACCCGTTCTCGCTGGAGAAATGTACGCGCCTTTGAACGATTTAGAGTTATTTAATCGCGTCTATCTTGATCGGGAAGTATATAATCTTATCTGGCCTAATGATGCAGAGTTTGAGCCTGCTGATCTACATGATTGGCCTGAAGTAGCTGATGAATATGCGCTTTGGGCGCAATCATTGGAGTTAGTGACTGTTTAGCTTTCCCCCATCTTCATTATGAAGACTCTACCGAAAAAAGGTAAGGAAAACGGCCGTTTTTCCCTCCCTACTCCTCTAAAAAACCCCCAAAAGGGGATCCCCTTCCCACCCTGATCTGTAAAATTTATTGAGGAATGAAAAACGGCCGTTATTAACGGCCGTTTTTGCTTTCAATTCGTTGGTTGTGGTTTTGGGCAAAACAGCCCCCAACTTGACATAGTATTTACCCGTGCTACACTGGCAAGCAGGATGAGCAAGCAAAAAAGACACGCTTCGAGACGCAGTATCACATCCCGTTTCTGGCAGTTCATCGGCAGAATCGGCATGGCAATCCGTGCCGCCCTCACCTTCCTCGTTTGGAAACCCTTCTACTTCATTACAAAACCGCTTCGTTGGCTGTTCGCCCCCGTTTGGCGACTATTAGGCCGCATGGGCATTGCCATCCGCGATTTACTGACGCTGCTTCTATTAGAACCCATTTGGACGCTAACACGGCCGTTTTTCATCAAACTATGGCATTTTCTCGGCCGTATGGGGTTGGCAATCCGCGTACTTCTCATAAAATCGTGGCATCTTCTCGGCCGTATGGGGTTGGCAATCCGCATACTCCTCACCAAAATCTGGCATCTGCTTGGCCGCATGGGGCTGGCAATCCGCACTCTCATCGTCACCCTGATCATCGCCCCCGCAAGTTGGCTGTGGCTTAAAAGCAGCCGCGACGCCCAAAGGCGATGGCGAGCAGGTGAACCCCGTCGCCGCCTGCGCCGCCGTCGCTTTGATTCCCGCTGGTTTGTCTTCAAAGCCAAGTGGCGGGTGCGATTGCGCCGTCCACGTCCACCAAAAACGGCCGTTACCGCCCCCCATCTGCCACAAAACAACCGAAACGCCGCCCGCAGAATGCGCTGGATAACGGCCGTTATTACCGTAACCATCGTCCTCATCGCCAGCTTCACCATTTTGCGCCCACAACAACCAAGCGATGTCGCCGCCAACCGCGACGGCCTCTCGCGTCTCATCATCGCCACCCCATCGCCCCAACCCGCCACGCCGATTCCCAGCCCGACCGTCCCCGTCCGCCTGACCCCGTGGCCGACCCCCGACCCGTTCAACAAGGGCGGCACGTTGGCATTCAGCCAGCGATACAGGGGCAACAGCGACATTTTCGCCCTCTCCTTTGGGCAATCGTACCCGACACGGCTCACCAGCCATCCCGCCGCCGACCGCCAGCCCGCGTGGTCGCCCGATGGACAATCCATCGCCTTTGCTTCCCAACGGGACGGCAATTGGGAGCTTTATATTTATGATCTCAACTTGGGTGAACTAACCCGCGTCACCAACGACCCCGCCTACGATGGCAATCCCGCGTGGTCGCCCGATGGCGAATGGTTGGTATACGACAGCTACCACCGAGAGAACATGGACATCTACGTCATCAAAGCGGACGGCAGTGAAGGGCCGTATCGGTTGACGGAAAATGGGGCGATGGATTACGCGCCTACTTGGTCACCAAACGGCCGTTTTCTATCATTTGTCTCGCGGCGCAGCGGCAACCCTGACCTGTTCATCATGTCATTGGATTCAGTTTCGGATGGAACGGCCGTTAATCTCACCAACACCCCCACCTTGCACGAAGAATCGCCCGCCTTTTCGCCCGATGGCAACTATTTAGCCTACAGCGAAGCCAGCAGCGGGGTCGCCATGCTCCACGCCATCCCGCTTGATGGCAACGTCGACGCCGCAGGTGCATCACGCAATCTGGGACAGCAAGGGCGATGGCCTGTCTGGTCGCCCGACAGCCAAACGCTGTTGGCCGCGTACAGCCAGGCAGGCACCGACTACTTCATCGGTGGCAGCATCAATGCGTGGGGCATTGCACCCCAGTTATACGCTGGTGCTGGCCGATTAGACACAATTTCATGGTCGGCCGTCAGCATGTCGCCCAACTTAATCGAAAACTTGCACCCCGTTGATGAACCCAAACCCGACATCCCGCTGTTCACCGAAACCGTCGTTCTCGCAGAGACCGTCGCTGAACCCGAAAAAGGGCAGCCACCCGTCGCCCTCGCCGAACTACCCATCAACGCCCCCGCCCCCTACCTCAGCGACGAAGTTGACCAATCGTTCCTCGCCCTGCGCCAGCGCGTCATCAACGAAGCGGGCTGGGATTTTCTGGGACGGTTAGACAACTTATTTGCGCCACTGGAAAGCGGCGGGCAACCGGGCGAAGACGGCGAATCATGGAATAAAGCGGGGCGGGCGATGGACATCTATTACCGCGCCGCCATGAGCTTCGACCCGCAAGTCGAGGTGGTGATGGAAGAGCGCGATGGTGAAACGTATTGGCGCATCTATTTACGCGCCGCCGCCCAAGATGGCACGCAAGGCGAACCGCTCTACGCCATCCCGTGGGATTTTCAAGCGCGGTACGGCGACGAACCGACCTTCTACGAGCAGGGCGGCAAGCTGAAAGATGGCATCCCCAGCGGCTACTACGTCGATTTTACGGAGTTGGCGGGCGATTATGGCTGGACGGCCGTTTCTGCCCAAGAAAATTGGCGTTCCTACTTCCCCGCCATCCGCTTCTGGCATTTTGAAAACAGGGGCGGGCTGAATTGGGAGCGGGCGATGCGTCAGCTTTACAACGGCAACGAATTGACAATTGATAATTGATAATTGATAATTAACTGTGAACAATTATCAATTAACGCTTAACGAAGTATTCTGGAGAGACATATGTTAGATTTTCAATCAGAAGTTCAACCCCAAACCATTCACCGGGTAGAAAAATTAGCTAGGTTTTACCCTACTGCAGAGATATTCTTTCAAGATGTCATAGATCGTCAGGTTTCTGAATTAGAACGCGGTAACTTTTACATGCGCCTTGATATTCAAAAATATGTCGAGCAATATAATATGTCAAGCGAGATGTTTTACGCCCAATTCGCAGATGGCGGGCTAGATGATCGAGAAGATTTCATGATCTGGTCTGGTTTATATGAAGCTATATTAAAAAATGAAGCAAAATTAGAAGAGCTAGCATGAGTGAAACTCACATAATTAGAATAGAGAAGATACTTCAATCATTTTCTGATATTGAGACATCCGAGCTTAAAACAAAATTATTTCCAAGCGATATACTCTATATTAATGGTTCTGTTATATTCAAAAATGGACATCAATTAGCCTTCACTGAGGTATATGACATAGGTATCATTGATAAACTCAAATATCGTTATCAATATATGAACAAAAAACAGGTAATGGTTTTTCGTTATGATAATGCGTTCCATCACAAGGATATTGATACTTACCCTCACCACAAACATACAACCACGAGAATCATCGCCTGTTTAGAACCCACGTTGTATGACATCTTGCTTGAAATCACCCAACTTATGCATGATAGTGGGTAATGAAACAGCTATCCATCATCTTTACGTTTCCACGTTTTATCTTATTGCTTTTCCTGCTAATCGGTTGTACAGCCCCATCTAGTAGTACCCCAACACCGCCGCCGCCGACATTGCTTGCGGCAGCGGAAGCCCCGCCGCTTCCGCAACAGAATGAGACCGCGCCTATCACCATCGCCCCCGCCGCACCGACAAGCCAATTCCCTACGCCGACGGCAATTGTGGTTGAAACTGGCAAACGGCCGTTAACCATCCAACAACAATTCATCCCCGACGCAGGGCCAGAAGTACAGGAGGGGTATCGTCCACCGCCGATCGCTGTGCCGCTGTCACGCCATCCCGACGACCATTATTGGCTCATGCGCCCCATCCCATCAGGCAGCCGCAATTATGAATTGGAATGGTATCCATTCGGCAACGATGTGATGGTTCCTGAGTTTTTCCCCTATCGCATCCATCATGGCGTGGATTTCCCCAACGAACCCGGCACGCCTGTTTTGGCGGCAAGCAGCGGCACAGTCATTCATACGGGCGCACGTCCCAGCCCGCGCAGTGGCGTTAATTATTACGGCAACACAGTCATCATCAAGCATGATTGGCAATGGCAGGGGCAAGATGTGTACACGCTGTACGCCCACACGCTGGAGCTATTCGTGCAGGTTGGCGAGCATGTGGAAGCGGGCGAACTCATCGCTGGCGTGGGCAGTAGTGGCGGCACAACGGGGCCACATCTTCATTTGGAGGTGCGAATTGGCGAAAATCATTATGGCTACACGCAAAACCCGATGTTATGGCTGGCTCCATACGAAGGATGGGGGACGCTGGCTGGCCGATTTGAAGATAAAGAAGGCAATCTCATCTCTGATGCGATTCTTGCATTAGAGGCGGTGACGGTGAACGCGCCAAAACGAGAACAGCGCACCTACCATCCCAGCATTCGTTCTGATGATGTGTGGCAGGAGAATTTTGTCATTGGCGATTTGCCCGCTGGCCGCTATCGGCTGACGATCAATCATGGGGAGACGGAGTACAAACAGGATGTGACCATTCGCTCAGGGCAGACGACATTCAGCATTGTTGCCGCTGATTTTGTGTTTGAACCGACGGCAACACCGCTTCCTGTGCCAACGGCCGTTATCAGTACCACAACGCCCATCACCGCAACAACCCCCATCACCACCACAGACGAATAATTGTCAATTGTTAATTGTCAATTGTCAATTGTCAACGGGGGTAACGGTTGCCATCACTCTTTGTTGGTAACAAGATATTATCAGCGATAGGCAACAACCATCTACGATCTTCGTTGACAATTGACCATTGACAATTTATCCGAAAAATCCCATCCATGATACAATAAGCGGGCTATGGATTTATCAAACACAGCGACACTCCCATCTCTAATCGCCATTATTGGCTATGCAATCACTCTGTTGGCTTCGTTTTTACGACGGGGGCGACAGAAAAAGCAGGTGCATTACCTGCTGGCGTTTTTGCTGGCCTCCATCCTGTGGCAATTTTCCCTAATTTTATTACCTGATGATTTTTACCCGCCTAACATGGATATGGTTATCCTGTTGCTGGCAACGACTATTTTAGGAATGACAACGGCCGTTTATGCTGATTGGTCTGGTGTAAAATGGCAGATTATGGTGACGATAACGGCCGTTATCGCCGTTTTCCTCACCAATATCTTGCAACCAGTCCAATCCATCACCATTGGCTACCGCATTTTGCCCATTGCCGATGTTGTTACCAACAGCGTATGGCTGTTGATTAGCGGCTACCTGTTGGTGCGAACATGGATCAACTACAAGCGCACGACGTTGCCGTGGCACGCCAATCGGCTGCTGTTTTGGGCGATCATGCTGTTCATCATTTTCACGGGCGAAGGGTTGCTGATTTTTGGAGAAACGGCCGTTTTGCACATCATCGGTCAAACATTGCGACTCGTCGGCACCATTGGCATGGGTTACGCCATCGCTTATCACCGTATTTTCGATGTACGCACCCGCAGTCTCAACTTATTGGCGTTCATTATTGTCACCCTGTTAACCGCCATTCCGCTGGCAGTCGCCATCTTCATCGCCCAGCTTATTTTTGTTGACCAACAACAGTTTCTCATCGCCACCATCGTCATTATTTCGGTCAGTTTCATCGCCTATCGCCGTTTTCGCGGCTTCATCGAAAGCATCGTCTACCGTTACCTACCCAGCGACGCGACCGATCCGCGCCAAGTTGTGCGCCGCTACAGCCAAGATGTTTACAAAATCTTGGACGTGCAACAACTTTCATTCGTCATCATCAGCACCTTAAATGATCTGCTCAATACAGATCGTGCCGCATTGGTGCTGAGTACCAAAGTGGAAAGTGGGTACGAAATTGAACCTGTGTCGGGCGTGGCTGATATTCCGCGCGAAAAGCTGACCTTCGCCTATGATAATGAGGTGATGCGTATGTTATTGCAACGGCAACAGCCGCTTTTGCAATACGATCTTGATTTCAGCCCCCAATACGAAGATGTGGAAACGGCCGTTCGTGATTGGCTGAAACAGATGGCGATGGAAGCGTACATCCCGATCGGCACAAAAGACGAATTGGCTGGATTTATCGCCATCGGCCCCAAGCGGTCGGGCGTACCCTATCAGGCCAGCGAATTGGAACTTGTGCAACTGTTGGCCGACCAAACCGTCATCGCCCTGCAAAATGCGCGATTGTACAGTGAATTAAGCAGCAAAAATGATGCCGTGCGCCATCTCAACATGGATCTCGTTGCCCAAAATGAGCGATTGGCGATCATGGACAAGGTAAAGGCGGACTTCATCACCATCGCTTCGCATGAATTGCGTACACCGCTGACCCAAGTCAAGGGGTATGCCGATATTTTGGCGGCGATGAACGAAAGTCAATCATTAACACCCAAGCAAACGCAGGAAATTCTGGGGCATATCAATCGGGCAGTAAGGCGATTGGAAGCGTTGATTTCGGCGATGTTGGATGCCAGCCAATTAGATGCGGAGGGAATGCAACTCTCCTTCATGGACACCTCGCTCGACACCGTTGTACGCATCGCCATTGACCCGATGGTGCAAGCGGTCAAAGAGCGGCGCATCAGTATCACGCGGGATGGATTAGCTGATTTACCCCCCATTCGGGCTGATTTCAAGCGATTGGTACAGGCGTTTTCAAACTTAATCGGCAATGCGATCAAATATACGCCTGATCATGGAACCATCACCATTCGCGCAACGGTCGTTCCCGATCAAAATGATGAAGAAAACAATATGCAGATCGTGATTGCTGATACGGGAATTGGTATCGAACAAAAATATCACGAACTAATTTTTGAAAAGTTCTTCCGCATTGGTAGTACGCAATTACATTCAACTGGAGCTACAAAATTCAAGGGTGCTGGGCCGGGATTAGGCTTAACAATCGCCAAAGGTGTGATTGAGGCACATGGCGGCAGCATCTGGGTTGAATCGGAAGGCGAGGATGAGGAGCGTCTGCCTGGTTCGCGCATCTACATCATTTTACCGATGATGCCGCCCGGCTCTGAGGCTACACCAGAAGAGAGAGAGGAAGAAAAAGAACGGCCGTCTTGGCTGGTTGGGTAGCCTGTCATATCGCGCCCGCACAAGTTAAAATTCCCATCCCTAAACAACACATCGCATAAACAATCCTGAACGGAGGTGTATTATGTTAACAAATCGCAAGCGAGCTTTGGTCTTATCTGGCGGCGGCGGGCGTGGCGCGTACCATGTCGGCGTGTTGCGTTTTTTGGAAGAGCATGAATGGTTCCCCGACATCGTTGTCGGCACGTCAATTGGGGCGGTCAACGGCGCGGCCATCGCTTCAGGGCATAATTCTCATTCGTTGTGGGCGTTATGGCGGCGGTTGCGGACAAAAGATGTGCAAAAGACGAATTTGAATCCATTGAAGGGGTACTTTTTACTGGACACCGCGCCTTTGCGTGAAACGCTGCAAAGAGAGGGATGGATTGATTTTGAGCGGATCAACTCGGAGGAAACGGCCGTTCATTTGCGTGTCACCGCCACCGAAGTCAACAGTGGTCATCTGCATGTTTTTGGCAACACCGACGATATTTATCCCAGCCAAATGCAGCATGAACCAATTGGGCTAGATCACATCATTGCCAGTTGCTCAATACCCATCGTTTACCCCGCCACCCAACTGCATGACAATTTATTTTGGGATGGGGCAACGGTTGCCAACACGCCGTTGGGGCCAGCCATTGACGCAGGCGCGGAAGAGATCGTCGTCGTCATTATGACCCCATGGGAGGCGGATGAGGAAGAAACTGCACCCACCAAAGCACCGAGCAACATCATCGCCGCCGCCAGCACGACGCTGGAATGGGCATTGCTGGCTTCATTCCAAGCGGACATGAAGCTGTTCCGTCGCATCAATGAGTTGGTGCGCTTGCAGTTGGAAAATGCGCGTTTACGGGCGGCTAATGCGATGCTGCAAATGCAGCTTAGAGGAGAAAAAGTTGATTTTGTGGACGAAAACGGCAATGGAATTCCTGACATTTTAGAGGAAGGCTACCACGAGTTGCCCGACCCGATCATCGTCGCCCCGCGCAAGCCGATTCCTGTGGAACGCATCATCATGTACACCGATGATGGGCATGAGCGGTTGTATCAGATGGGGTATGATGATGCGAAACGGGCGTGGCAAGCGGCGGGGCGGCTAGTGGAGGGAATGGATAATTGATAATTTCTCGTAGTTGTATAGGTATTGTTGAAAACGACACCTAGCAACAGGGCAATCGCGTGAAGCGCGTCATCGGTTAAAAACCGATGACTGATAGGCGAAGCCCGCTGAAAGCGGGCTATTTTGAACGCGCTTTCAGCGCGTTTTTTGTATCAGGCACCGGTTTTTAACCGATGAATTTGAAAATACGCCTAAATTCTCGTTCATGCGATTGCCCTATAGCGGTGGTCGAAGTTAACGCCGCTGCCCGCTGGATTGAGTGTTGTGACGCAGATGGCAGTCGGCGCGTCGAGCATTTTTTTAGGCACAGATAAACCGCCATGGCCGAGCGCATCATCCAACGACGAGGGGCAACCACCCGCCCATGGTTTCGCGCCCCCTTCGGCGCACTGGATGACACTGTGCGCCGCATCGCCGATGAAGAAGGGTTCAATCTCGTCGGCTGGACAGTGGACAGCGGCGACTGGCTGGACGACATCAGCACCGCGCAAATTGTGGAGCAGATGACAAGCGGCCTTTGCCCCGGTGCAATAACCATCATGCACGGCAGCCGCGATTACAACCGCGCCGCCCTGCCCCAAATCATAGATTTCATAGAAGCCCAAGGATACGAGACAGTTCCGCTTTCCGAACTGGTGTCAATTGAAGAATGACCAGCGCATTTGAGAAAGAAACGGCGGGGATGGGAAGGCAGGAGGGGCGATAGTCGCACCACCTGCCCCCGTCGCCGTGTCACTGTTTGCTGAGCCTGTCGAAGTAATGTCGGTTTAATGCACAAGTCAACGTCAGACCCCACCCTGAACTTGTCGAAGGGGGCTGGGTGCTGGTCAACACCCCGCCGCATCCACCATCACCATCACCACCAACGATATATGGTGATGGTGGATGCCGAAAACATTGCTGCCTGCGTCATTTCATCTTCTTTGCCTGACGCTCAATCTGGCCTGGATGCGGTGGGTATCCCAGCATTTTTCGTGTTTCCTCCGCCCATTCTTCCAAACCAGCCTGTGTGCGGACACGCCGCGACCAATTTGGCACATCTTTTCTGGCTTCGTCTAGCAACTTCCACATTACAGTACCGTATTCATCTTCTAGATAATTTAACCATTGCGGCCGTAGCCAACGTGGAGGCCATACAGCCAGAAGTAAGCTCAAAATAAATGATGGGCAAATTACCCAGATAAGAAGCTTTTGTCTCATTTCGATATCGGGCACGAAAATTCCGATTAACAGAAATAAAAGTTGTATTACTCCTAAAGAGATAAAGATATTTTGTAACGCACGAGGCATTAAGATAGGTATCCCTGTTGCTAAAAAGAAAGCTTTGAATCCGCCTAAACGAATATAAATACCCATCATCAAAAATCCAATTCCACTAATAAATAAAAATATCATAGTGTGCTAGCCTCCCATTGGTTGAAGGTTTCGCTTTGGATTTAGTCCAAAATTTTCATATATCCACGGTGTTGCACTACTTCCCCATAGCCAATCCACCCCAAGACCGACCCCGAGACCAATCCATCCAGCAGGCCCAGTTCCAACACCTGCCAAAATTAAAATACCGCTCATACCTAAACCAACTCCTCCAGAAATACTACCACCAACACCCGCAACAAAGGCGCGACTCGCAAACTGTGTAGTATTCAGATAAGGATCATCCCAATCATCCAAAATTTGAAAAGCAACATCTAAGCCGATTCCTAATGTTAAGTCGCCAAGAATTGCCTTTCCGCTGATACGGAAAATATCTACTGTTTCACGTTCCAGAACGCGGAGATTGAGATTTGCAACATCCGACAATCTCAAGTTCAATGCTGATTGATGAACGCGCCCTGCTCTTGCTTCGATGTGATATGCGTCTGAGAAAATGGAGCGGAAGAAACCATCTCCATTGAATAATGCGCGAGTACGCCGCTTAAAACCTGGCGACTGACTGGAAATCAAGTCCAAATGTTGCAGACTTTTGGGTATCAGTCGTTTTTCTGCTCGAATACTGACACGCAACCACCCAGTTTCTTTGGCACCCCATGCAAAGGCATTCCCTCCTAAAGCTTGACTTATTGGAACTTTGATTGCTTGTTGTTGCGCCCACAATCCAAAATCAGAACGGGAAGACACCGCCTGATATACCCCTGGCTGACCCATTGGAGTTGCCGCATATCGGTTCAACGCCTGTGGCACAGTCGGCGGGCCACCTGCGGGATTCGGTTGTAAAGGTCTGCCCAGTGCTGGGTCGTACCACCTGCCCCCACCCAAATGCACCAGCCCCGTAGCCGCGTCAGGCGTGTCGGGCAATGCACCAGTCAGCGTAATCGGCATCGTACTTGTCAACACCCCGCCAAAGCCGTCATACAACATCCGCCCCGCTTCCTCACCATCCTCATCCACCATCACCAATGATGTTCCAGTCGGGTCGTTGACATGATAATACAAAGAATCATCATCCAAACGAGTTGCCACCTGCTGCCCATCAACGGGGATATGCAAAAACCCCCAATTTTTAATCATCCATTTTCAACAGGTCGGCAACGGCTTCAACTGTGCGTTCAAGGTAGGTTTGGCCGTTGGGTAAAACGGTGTGGCGGTCGAAATAATCTTCCTTGCCTGTGTGGCGCATGGGGCCGGGAACGACGGTGATATAACGGCCGTTTTTCTTCGCCTTACTCCACTCCGTGTTTTTCAAAAACGCCCACCGCCCCGGATAGAGGATTTCGCCCAGTTTGGGGAAATGATCGCGCTCCCCTTGTAAATGGTACAGTTTATCAACATAAGCAATGCTGGGATCGGCCGCCATCACACCACCGATGGACATGACGGAGACGGGCGCGTGAAGCCCTTCACTCAAATAACGCACCACACCAATAGCGATTTGACCACCGCCGCTCCAGCCCATCACCACAATTGGCTTGCCGCTGTTGGGCGGGTAGCCATGTTGCAACAGGGAGCGTATCAACTCTTTGGCAACGCCGACATTGTAAATGGGGCCGTAACGCGGATCGCCAGAAACGCCGACTTGAAGCAAATTACGCACAAAAATCAGGCTGGATAACAATCCACCGACCATCGAACCGCGCCGACGGGCATCGTGGATGTAATTCCACGCTTTGCTAAAATGACGGTCGCCTGTGAGCGGGTTGTTGGTCACTGAAAAGGGAAATACGTCGTCGATAAAAACGGCCGTTTCCAATTTCTCCCCCACCCCTGCCAAAAAACGACGTTCACGACTCGATATTTCATCAGCCGACACGCCGCCAATCGCCGTCAGATAGATGATGTACATGCTGACATCATCATCCTCTTTTTTTATCGTGGGCGGCTGCTCCCCTTTTTTCAGTGGGGCTATTTTCCACCACTCTCGCGTTTCAAACGGGGATAATATCGCCATAGCGAAAAGTAACAGCAGGCCAAAAATAATGAGATACATGATGGGTGTGATTATGATGCTCATACGCTGCTACCCTCGCTGGGTTGTGATTGGGAAACGGCCGTTTGTATCTCCTGAATAAACAGATCAACCGCCTCTTGGCTTTCCACATAAACCGCCTGCCCCGCCCCCTTACGCCACAACCACTGTTCCAGCGTCT
>CAYSDT010000019.1:14412-15497 GCA_964429835.1 uncultured Ardenticatenaceae bacterium
TCCACATAAACCGCCTGCCCCGCCCCCTTACGCCACAACCACTGTTCCAGCGTCTGCAAAACGGCGATATTAGAAGCAATCTCAAACAATATCCAACCCAGTACACCACTAAACAGTGCCGCCCAAATAGATATATCAAAGATGGTGTACACCCCAATCAAGGCCGCGATCAACGCCCAAATACGCAAGGCGTATTCTAAAATATGACCAAGATAAGGAATAATAATAAACAATCCCAAAACAAACGGGGCAAAGCTCAGACTGGTCACAATTAACACTTCTATGAAGGAGAGGGCTGTGTCAAACAGAATAACAATCGTCAGCCATATCGAAAACGTGAGCATCATCACACCCAAGACGAAGGTGATGGTGGTGACAACAAAACTGAGGATAAATCGTCTACGCTCAACGCGATTGACAAATAAAACGGCACTATGCCCTATTGAACTAGACAAACCAGCGACCACCAACACTGCTAATGCCAACATATTTGCATCAGGATGAACGAAGACGGCTTCATACATGGCTGGATCGAGCCGTAAAACACCAGTGATTATTTGATAAACGGCCGTTATCCAGCCCATTATTGACGATAAATCGAAAGTATACATAAATGAATTTTGACAGGGTTATGAGAAATAGCAAACTACGTTGCACAAGAGTATAGGACAATCGCATGAACAGAAATTTAGGCGTATTTTCAAACCTATCGGTTAAAAACCGGTGTCTGTTAGTGTCACGAATTATTCACCACCTGTTGGCTGGCGGTTAAAACCGTGCCTACGGGTTGCAAAGACCGCCTACGCAATCTAGGTCTCAGTCGGCGAAGGGATGTCCATCCCCGAAGTTTTATTTAATGACGCTACTGAAAAAAGGGCATGGTTCAAAAAAACAAAATTTTGCTTTACAGTGTGTTATTGCACAACTTAATGGAAAAATAGAGCGCGGATACTTCGCACACGGATTTGGCGGATAAACGCAGATAAAACAGAGGGGATCCGCGTTTATCCGTTAAATCCGCCCTCATCCACGTTCTATTATTTTGCTGAATTGTAAAGATGATTTTTCCTGTTTTGAACCATGTC
>CAYSDT010000020.1:0-3419 GCA_964429835.1 uncultured Ardenticatenaceae bacterium
CTCATTGTTTCGGAAGCCCACGATGGGTTTGATAAAACGGCCGTTGTGTTCACACTAACAATCGCCATGCGCGGCACTGTCTGACTCAAAACCGTCACCCGTTCCAGATCAAATGTGATGCTGGGGAAACGCGCTTGTAACGCTTGCCCAAGTTCCGTCAATGCGGCTCCATCCAAGACGGAACCAGCCAATACACAGTCGTTCCCTTCTAAATCAGCGATTTCGAGGCGGTAAAAATCAGTACGTTTATCCCGCTGTTCAAAATCTGTAATTGTCGCTTGTATATCGTTAATCATGGTCACTCCTCCTCACGCCGCACCACTCCGATACCGGGACGGGACGGCAAATATAAATTATTCTGTTCATCATACTGTACACCAATGAAGGGATCATTTGCAATCAGCAATGGTGCGTCGAGATCGATCCAATCGGCAAGACCAGTTAAGTGGGAAACGGCCGTTACGCCCAAAGATGTTTCCACCATGCACCCCAACATCACACGCATCCCCAATTCGCGGGCGCGATGCAACATTTGCAATCCGGGCGCGATGCCGCCAACCTTCATCAATTTCAAATTGATACCCTGTACGCCAGCGGCAGCCAACTGTTCCACATTATCCAACGTCTGCACCGATTCATCGGCTACGATTGGTACGTCCACATGCGCCTGCACCTCGCCCATGCCGTCAATATCGGCCGTTGGTGTCGGCTGTTCCACCATTTCCAAATCATACGGTATTAACGCCTTAATCCGTGCTATCGCTTCGGCTGGCGACCACGCGGCGTTGGCATCGACGCGCAATTTCACATCTGGGCGGGCGGCACGAATGGCGGCGATGCAGGCGACATCATCGTCACCGCCCAGCTTCACTTTAATGATGGGGTAATGAGGAATTTGCCGCGCCATCTCAGCCATCGCTTCTGGCGTGTCTAAACTGATGGTAAACGATGTCGGCATACGGACTGGTTTAGGCAAGTTCAGCAATTGATACAGCGGCAACCCGCGTAAACGGCCGATTCTGTCATGTAATGCCATATCCAACGCGCAACGGGCGGGGGCAACGCCCTCATCCCCAACCCAATCAGATATGTTTGATGGGTCATCGGGGAATGGATTTTTGGACTGGGAGGTTTTTTGGAAAACGGCCGTTATCTCCTCATCCCCAATCCCATAATACGGCGGGATAGTCCCCTCACCCCACCCCTCATCATTCGCCAGCCGCAGTAAAAACGCCCGCCGCGTCGCGCTCACCCCATACGAAACCCGAAACGGATTCCGCAACTGCAACGTAACCGCCTCCCAACTTACACGCGCTTCCATTAAAGACATCATCCCACCTCAACATCGTGTTTACTCCCCTAATCTAAAATAAGGCACTGATCGGATTCACTCGCTTTATATCTGTGTTCATCTGTGAAATCAGTGTCCGATTTTATGAGGGTAAACAGTTATAAATCAAACAGCCCCTCAAAAGCGATGGTTTGCATTTGGGGGGCTGAATAATTCAATTAAAACCTAGCATAAACTAGATTACGTTAGCGTTCTACTCTTGTGCTGCCAACTTTGCATCCATATCAATCGTCCAGTTATAGAAATCAATACCTGACGGTGGAAAATTACGAGTCAGCCACGACTTGGAAACATTATTATGGGTGTAATGGTAAATCGGCGCGTAAGCTGCCTCATCCATCGCCAAAATTTCTTCAGCTTGAGCATACAATTCAATACGTTCGGCTGGGTCTTGCGACAGACCAGCGGCTACGGTGAGATCGTCGAACTCAGTGGCGAAAACCTCCGTACAAGTATCATCCACACAGTTACGGCGGGAACGATTAGAGCTAAACTCGGCATTAAATACCTCATGCGTCCAATTGTTCTCGTCCATATAATCAGCACACCAACCCGCACGGAAAATATGGGGCATTTCTGACAAAGGCGTAGAAATCTTTCTTGTTTGTAAATAAACTTTCCATTCCTGATTTTCAATCTGAATCTCTACACCAAGCGTATCCGTCCACATTTGTTGAATAGCGGCCGCAATAGAAGCATGTCCTTCGCTAGTATTGTGCATCAACTGAATGCCCAAAGCGTTAAACTCATCTATCGTCATCCCCTCTTCATCCAGAAATTCTTGAAGTAATGCTTGGGCGGTTTCTGGGTCATAGTGAATGCCAACAGTGCCTGGTTCGGGGGCACCAAATATGCCGGGAGGTGCAAACGAGGAGGCGACGGTCTGTCCACCTTTGGTAACATTATCAATCAAACTTTGGCGATCAATCGCCATAGAGAATGCTTGACGCACACGAACATCATCAAAGGGGTATTTGTTCGTGACGAAGTTGTAGTAGTAAGTACAAGTGTTAGGCGCAGTATAGTAATCCTCACTGAGAACGGGATCTACTTTAACACGATCAATATCTGATTGCGGAACGCCAGTTGTATCTAACTCATCATTCTCATACATGGCAAAAGAGGTCGAAGCTTCGGTGATCATAACGCCTTCAATGCGTTCAATTTGCACACTGTCCGCCTCAATCCATAATGGATTTTTGACCAGATTCAATTCACCACCATGAATCCAACTTTCCATGGCATAGGGGCCGTTAGTGACGATTAAGCCAGCCTCGGTCCACTTGTTATCCCACTCCTCAATCGCCCATTGTGGCATGGGGCGAGTAACCCACATACTAGAGATAGACGGGAAGTAACCAGCAGGAGATTCCAACGTAAACTTCACCGTCGAATCATCAAGCGCCACAACACCCAAATCATCAAGTGTAACACTCTCGTCACCAGAGTTAATTAAATCAGCATTTTTGACGATATAAAGGACATAAGCGTAAGGGGAACCAGTTGCTGGATCGACGGTACGTTTTACGCCGTAAACAACATCATGAGCATTCACGAAGCGGGGATTGCCATCACCATCTACGACCTGTGTGGTTTCTCCAGTGGCAGGATTATGTGATACCCACGGTATATCATTGCGTAAGTGGAAGGTGTATTCCAATCCGTCTTCGCTAATATCCCAATCTGTGGCTAGAGAAGGGATCACAGCACTAGTCGCTGAATCCAGTTGGGTCAATCCCACAAACATGCTGTTAATTAAATCAACTGACGTTAGGTCTGTTGCCATTGCGGGATCGGCCGTTGGCGGCTCAGTACCCCAATTATAACTTAGCGTCACAGGCATATCAACAGCTTCTTCTTCCATAGCAACTTCAACTTCTTCAACCACAACGCGAGTTACTTCAACTTCAACCTCAACCGTTTCACCCTCTTCTACAACTGTTTCCGTAACTGTTTCCGTAACAACACGGGTCACTTCAACGGTTTCTGTAACTGTTTCTGGTTGGCAAGCAACCAATAAAATACCCATCAACATCAGGGCTGCTAATAATAAATTTTTCTTTGACAT
>CAYSDT010000020.1:3519-14061 GCA_964429835.1 uncultured Ardenticatenaceae bacterium
CCAATAAAATACCCATCAACATCAGGGCTGCTAATAATAAATTTTTCTTTGACATTTTCTTTGACATCTCCTTCTTTAACTTCTCATTTATCGTTCTATATTGCTATCCATTTTTACATTTAATGGCTTCTTCTACATTTCTATTTGTCTAAACCACCTCCAGTTATCGTTAAAAATATTCACCACAAAGTTTAACTTTTAGTCACAATTGATAAATTCTCGTCGAGATAAAAGTTGAACTTTTTGGTTTCGACATCTTTTTTCGGCATGGTTCAAAACAGGGCAAATTATCTTTACAGTTTAGCAAAATAATGGAACGCGGATGCTTCGCTCGCGGATTTAACGGATAAACGCAGTTTTTTTTATCCGCGAGCGAAGCATCCGCGTCCTATTTTTCTGTTGATAGACTGTAAAGTAAATTCTTTATTTTGTGAACCATGTCCTTTTTTCAGTAACGTCATCACATTAAACTAAAAAACTGTCATTCCCACAAAAATGAGAATCCATACTTTTCAGAAAGGTGGATCCCCGCCTTCGCAGGAATGACAGTTTGAAATTCTATAGTTTATATAATTCTCGTTTCTTCGTATGATTAAAACGATGAACAATACATAAATTTACCGTTTCTGCTTCGGATCAAAAGCATCCCGCAAACCATCACCAAAGAAATTAAATGCCAACGTTGTCATCGAGATTAAAACCGCTGGTACCAACATTTGATTGGGATATGAGCGAATTGCCTGTACCGCTTCAGAAAGCATAATACCCCAACTTGGCGTTGGCGGGTCTACACCCAAACCAATAAAGCTCAAGAACGCTTCCGTAAAAATATAGCCCGGAATTGCCATCGTTTCGGCAACAATTAACGGCCCTAAAATGTTTGGTAATAAATGTTTATACAGAATTCGCGTATCTTTTGCACCAATAGAGGTGGCCGCTTCAACAAATTCTTTCTTCTTCAACGAAAGCACCTGCCCGCGTGCAATACGCGCCATACCAATCCATCCAATCAAGCCAATTGCAATAAACATGAAAAACATACCACCCATGCTATTGTTTATGCTCGTCATAAACGCCCAGATTCCGCCAGTTCCCTGCCTCGCCTGAGCCTTGAAAAATGCTTGCATCAAAATAATCACGATCAAAAATGGGAATCCGTACAGAAAATCAACAATCCGCATCATCACATTATCTACTTTTCCGCCGGCAAAACCCGATATTAGTCCATAAACCGTGCCAATAACGAGGCTTACCGTGCTGGCGACAAATGCTACCGACAATGAAATACGTGCGCCATGAATGGCTCTTGCCCACAGATCACGCCCCAATTGATCGGCACCAAAAAGGAATTGATCAGAAATTTTAGCATAATTTTCTGCACCATCTGGCATCATAAACAGCATCCATTCCGGAATCGCGTTATTTAACGCTAAATCCTGCTTAATTGGATCCTGAATGAATGGCATAAAGGGAGAAAAGAAGGCAAAAAAAGTTAGTATCGCAATGAAGGCAAGACTGCCAACCGCTATCTTGTTCCGCATCAAACGGAGCCACGATTCTTCAAATAAGCTACGTTGTTTGCGTTCTAAAATAGCAGCATCTTCGGATTGTTCTGGGGATAATTGGACAACAGACATAAAATTTCTCCTGACATATTAGTGTTCAGGTCATGTTTTGGGTCAGTAGTAACGGCTTTAACCGCTTGCAATTCTAATAGTTTGCCGCTAAAGCGGTTACTACAGGCTCAAAAAAATTTCTTAACGTAAATAGTATAGTAGTTACAGTTAATAGTTGGGTGTCAATTCACAACTAATCAAACCGAATGCGGGGATCCAACCAAGCGTAGGAAATATCTACCACCAAATTAGCGACAACCAAGAACACAGAGTAAAGCAATGTCACGCCCATTAACAATGTATAATCACGGTTTCCCACACTTTGGACAAAATGTTTACCAAGCCCATTAATACCAAAAATTTGCTCGACAATAAACGTGCCAGTTACCAAGGCCGCAGTCATTGGCCCTAAGATGGTCACAACTGGAATCAAACTATTTTTCAAACCGTGAATAACGACAATCGATCTTTCTTTCAACCCCTTTGCCCGTGCTGTACGCATATAATCCTCTTGGATTACTTGCAACAGACTACCGCGAGTAAGGCGTGAAATGCCAGCAGCAGATGCCGTACCTAGAGCAAATACGGGCAAAATCGCATGCTTAAAATAATCAGAATTCCAATCCGCAACCTGGGGGATAAATCCAAATATATATGGCGGCTTTGCACCCCATCCAGCAACAGGAAGCCAGTTCAATATAAGGGCAAAAAGCCAAATCAATAGTGGTGCTAATACCAAATTTGGAATAGATAAGAAGAGTACCGCTACAAATGTACTCGTATAATCCACCCAACTATTTTGCCGCAGAGCGGCAATTGTGCCAGTGGGAACACCAATAAGCAATGCCAACATAACTGACATAATGCCCAATTGCGCTGACGTGGGCAATGACGTCGCAATAATATCGGTAACGGATTGGCTGCGATAAGCGGTAGACATGCCAAAATCGCCACGAATCAACCCTCTGGAGGTTCCATTACGCGCATCTTCATCTCCAGTAACAATCGCCACTATATCATCACCCATTGTATATGAGAGAAATTGCTTGCTAATAGGCCAATCCAAATGATATTGCGCCATCCGGTTAGCCATGACGGTAGGAGGCAACCCTTTTTCCGTATCAAATGGGCCACCAGGGATAGCACGCACCAACACAAACGTAAACAAGGTAACGCCAAGAAGAACGGGGATAAACCCTAAAATACGACGAATAATATAAGTAATCACTGCGGCCTCCTACCTAAAGGAAAAAGAAAAACTGGGGCTGAGCATAACACTCTCTCAGCCCCAGAATTTATAACATTAAACGTTCAAGAACGTTTTACTCACCCATCTGGGCGGCCTGATCAATTGTCCAGGTGAACCACTGCTCACCACCGACTGGCGCATATGTGCGGGTCAACCATGGTTTGGTCACGCCTACCGTTGTGTAATGATAGATAGGAGCATAAGCTGCCTCTTCACGAGCCAACATGTCCTCAGCCTGCGCGTACAATTCGGCGCGTATGGCGGGGTCTTGTTCCCGACCAGCCTGTACGGTCAGTGCATCAAACTCATTACCGACGGTTTCGCTGCATGTTTCATCTACACAGCCGCGACGCAGGCGATTGGCACCAGAATTCGCATTGAACACTTCGTGAATCCAGTTATTCTCATCTGCATAATCAGCACACCAGCCTAAGCGGAAGATGTGGGGCATTTCGGCCAAATCGGTATCGTTACCAATTGTGTCCAAGTAAACTTTCCATTCTTGATTCTCAACCTGAACTTCTACGCCCAAATTGTCTAACCACATCTGCTGAATAGCAGCGGCGATGCTGGCATGGCCTTCACTGGTATTGTGCATCAACGTAACATTCAAAGCGTTGAAATCTTCAACCGTCATACCATTTTCGTCCAAGTACTCCTGAAGAGATGCTTGCGCGGCAGCAACATCAGTTCCCAATCCGACTGTGCCGGGTTCGGGAGCGCCGAAGATGCCAGGAGGGGCGAATGAAGTTGCCGGCTCTTGTCCACCTTTGGTAACGTTGTCAATCAAGCTTTGACGCTCAATCGCCATCGAGAATGCGGCACGCACACGTACATCATCCATCGGGGGTTTATTATTAGTGAAGCCATAGTAGTATGTACAGGGATAGGGAGCGTTTACAAACTCAGCACTCAAGACTGGGTCAGCTTTCACACGGTCAATATCGGCAGACGGCACACCAGTGGTATCCAACTCATCATTCTCGTACATGGCGAAGGAAGTTGATGCCTCGGTAACCATAACACCCACGATCCGTTCGATCTGAACAGTGTCAGCGTCGGGCCATAAGGGGTTCTTTACTAAATTCAACTCACCACCATGAATCCAGCTTTCCATAACATAACGGCCGCTGGTAACGATCAAGCCAGCCTCCGTCCACTTATTGCCCCATTCTTCAATGGCCCATTGTGGTTGTGGATAAGCAACCCACAAACCAGCGATGGAGGGGAAATAACCAGCGGGTTGTTCCAATGTGAATTGCACAGTCATGTCATCCACAGCTACCACACCCAGATCATCAATAGTAAGTTCTTCGTCGCCACCGTTGATAGCTTCTGCATTTTTGATGATGTATGTCACATATGCATAATCAGAGGCAGTATCAGGATTAACAGTGCGTTTCACACCATAGACAACGTCATTAGCGTTGACGAAACGGGGATTACCCTCTTCGTCTACTTCTTGTGTCGTTTCGCCAGTGATTGGGTCATATTTTACCCATGGAATGTCACCACGCAGGTGGAATGTATATTCCAAACCATCTTCGCTGGCTTCCCACTCGGTTGCCAAAGCAGGCTGAACGTCGCCAGTTACGGGGTCTGTTCCAGTCAAGCCAACGAATGCGTTGGTCACAAAGTCAACAGAAGTTGTATCTGTGGACAATGCGGGATCTGCTGATGGCGGCTCGGTTCCCCAGTTAATGTACATGGTTACTGGTTCTTCCATTGCTTCTGCTTCTGCTTCTACAACAACTTCTTCAACCACAACGCGGGTTACTTCTACTTCAACCTCAACCGTCTCGCCTTCTTCTACAACAGTTTCGGTAACGGTCTCGGTAACAACACGGGTTACTTCAACGGTCTCAGTAACTGTTTCTGGTTGGCAAGCAACCAGTAAAATGCCCATTAACATCAGGGCGGCTAACAATAAATTTTTCTTTGACATTTTCTTCAAAATCTCCTCCAACTATTTCGTTGGATTTTATTATCTTTCTTTCTGTTCGGTTTATCTCTCTCTGTCTATACTTTATACTTTCTGTTTTTTCTATTTGCCTAGCCTCACCTCCTTTTATGTAGGTATTATCGCAAACTTAACGATTTGTCGTTTCTGTGAAATCAGGAATCCATATTCTTTTGGAGTAGTGGATTCCCGCCTACGCGGGAATGACAGTCGAGGGTATTCGTTAAATTTGCAAATATGTTTACATGAGTTTTGTATGCTTCTTTTTACTCGTTGTATCAAGTGCGGTCTGCTAAACCGCTATGTGCAGGCAGGCTGCGTTCCATATTAGCTAAATTTCTCTGCGTGATGACAGGCCACCCAATGCGGTGTTGCTGTCGTCCCTAAATCACGGAATTCTGGGTCAGCTTCCTTACATATGTCTGTTGTGTATGAGCATCTTGTGTGGAAGTGGCAGCCAGATGGCGGATCGGACGGGCTGGGTACGTCGCCTTCCAACACAATTCGCTGCCGCGTTGCTTCTCTTTCGGGATCTGGTAAGGGGATTGCTGATAATAGGGCTTGTGTGTATGGGTGCAACGGGTGATCGTATAGTTCATCTTTATCGCTTAACTCTACGATTTTTCCTAAATACATGACCGCCACACGGTCGCTGATGTACCTGACCATTGAAAGGTCATGGGCAATGAAGAGATAGGTTAATCCCAGTTCTGATTTGAGATCGTCCATCAAATTGACAACTTGCGCCTGAATGGAAACATCCAGCGCGGAAATTGGCTCATCGGCAACGATAAAGTCGGGATTGGTTGCCAGCGATCTGGCTACCCCAATTCTTTGCCGTTGTCCGCCAGAAAATTCATGCGGGTAACGATTAACGAAGTATGGGTTTAGGCCAACTATTTTGAGCAAATCTTTTACGCGCTCTTTTCTCTCGGCACCTTTGCCGATGTTGTGAATTTCCAATGGTTCGCTGACAATGCTGCCGACTGTCATTCGTGGGTTTAGCGAGGCGTAGGGGTCTTGGAAAATCATCTGCATGTGGCGACGCGCTTTTCTTAATTCGGCCGCACTTAATGATGTCAAATCCATATCCTTAAAGCGAACCGTTCCCTCTGTTGGTTTTAACAGTTGGAGAATCGATCTGCCCGTTGTGGATTTACCACAACCGCTTTCGCCGACCATTCCTAATGTTTCCCCTTTGTAGATTTTAAAGCTGACACCATCAACCGCTTTAACTGCACCAACTTGTTTCCTGAACACGCCGCGCATGATGGGGAAATGTTTCTTCAGGTTTTTGACTTCAATTAAGGCTTCTTGATTATTCACTATGCCCCTCCAAATGTTTTTTCTTCTTTAATGTCTTCCCAACGCCAGCAAGCGGAGTACCGATTTGGTCCTGTGGCTATCAGGCTTGGGTTTTCTTGCCAACATTTATCTATGGCATAGGGGCAACGGGGGGCAAAGGGACATTGAAGCAATTCCAATCGCAAGTCCGGCGGCATCCCTTCAATTGAAGCGAGTCGCGTTTGCTCTTTGGCATCAATTTTAGGCATGGCGTGCAACAAACCTAGTGTGTACGGGTGGTTTGGCTGTTTGTAGAGGTCTTCTACAGGTGCAAATTCGACGATGTATCCACCGTACATGACGGCGACCTTATCGACCATCCCAGCGACCAAAGCGAGGTCATGGGTGATCCAGATGAGTGCCATGCCGAGTTTTTCTTGCAACTGCTTGATGAGTTCAACGATTTGCGCCTGAATGGTGACATCCAGAGCTGTCGTCGGTTCGTCAGCGATGAGAACGCTTGGGTTACAGGATAACCCCATGGCGATCATGATTCGCTGTCGCTGTCCACCAGAGAATTGGTGCGGATAGTCGTTTAATCTATCAGCAGCATTTGGCAAACCAACGAGATGCATCATTTCGGCGGCTCTTTTGTTAGCGGCCTCACTATCCATTCCCAGATGGAGTTTGACAGCTTCTGTAAGTTGCTTGCCAATGGTCAACACTGGGTTCAGGGAAGTCATTGGGTCTTGGAAGATCATGGCGATCTCTTTACCTCTGACGTTTTGCAATTCTCCTTTGGAGAGATGCAATAGGTCACGGCCGTTTAACAATGCCTTTCCACTTTCTATTTTTCCAGGTGGGGATGGTATCAACCCCATCACCGACAGTACGCCGACAGATTTGCCAGAGCCACTCTCGCCGACGATGCCCAACGATTCTCCTTCATCAAGTGTGTAGGAGATTCCGTTGACGGCGTGTACGATGCCATCTTCTGTATAAAATTTGGTTACTAAGTCTTGGACTTCGAGCAGGTGTGTCACGTTCTACCCCATTTTGTTATCTGAAAAGATGCAGACGGTTTGAGAAAGAGTTGTTTATTTGAATCAACGGCCGTTTCCATTTCAATTGTCATTTCAGATATGTTCATCAATGTTCCATGTTCGCGTGCCACTCTTCCAGTCGCAAACTATACACTATCGTTCTATGCTTAACAAATTAAGAGCGTGCATAGCCGCCCATTGTCGAAAATCAGTGACAATATGTCCTTAATCATCCATTTTGATTGTAAAGTAGATGACATTTGATGTCAAGAGAGTGTCATACTGGGGTCATTTTGTGGAAAAACGGCCGTTTTTCACCCCACAGTACTATATATTCGCAGATTTATCCGCTCGATGCTTATTTTCGGGCGATGGTGGTATCAGCCGCTACGCCTTCGACAGGCTCAGTCTCCGCTTTTTTACAAAAAATCATATCCAACCTTTTGTACTTACGCTTTAATTCGCCTACACTTGCCGAAAAGAGGACAACAACTATGAAAACAATCAGTGTAAAAATAGAAAGCATGGCAAATGGCGGCGCGGGGATGGGTGTTGATGGGGAAAAACGGCCGTTTTTCATCCCCTACACCATCCCTGGCGAAACCGTAAATGCAACCGTGACAATGGAAAAGAAAGGGTTTTCCCGCGCCCACGCAGAGGAAATTCTCACCCTGTCGCCCAACAGGGTAGAGCCGCGCTGCGCCCACTTTGGCATGTGCGGTGGCTGTCATTTCCAGCACATTAAATATGAAGCACAGCTAACGTATAAGCGCGACGTTGTGCGTGAACAGTTAGCGCGAATTGGGGGGATAGAAACGGCCGTTTTGCCCACCATCCCCCATCCCAACCCATGGGAATACCGCATTGATGTTGAACTCAGCCCGTGTAGTTATGAAGAGGGGCTTGGCTTTTGGTCGCCCAGCGAGCGGCGGGTGATGGCGATTGAACATTGCCCACTCATCGACCCGCGCTTGCAGCAATTATGGAATGATGTGGACTTGTCGTTGCCCGATTTACGCAAGCTAACCTTGCGCGTCGGGGGCGATGGCGATCTGTTGGCCGCGTTTGAGGTGGACAATGTAGAGCCGCCCGACATCCAAGTCGATTTCCCACTTTCCGTCGCCATCGTCATGCCCGACAGAACATCTGCTTCTCTCATCGGCGATCATTATCTGTTGCAAACGGTCGGCGGACGCACTTTCCGCGTATCGGCAGGCAGCTTTTTCCATCCCAGCCCCGTCATGGCGGGCAAGATGGTTGAGGCGGTGATGGCGTATGCCAATCTCAGCGGCGACGAAAAAGTGCTGGAAGCGTACAGCGGCGTGGGGATGTTGACCGCCTTTTTGGCCGAAAAAGCGTCAGCCATCGCCACCATCGAAAGCAATCCCGATGCCGCCGATGACATGGCCGCCAATTTGGCCGAATTCGACAACATCACCCTGTACAACGGGGCGGTGACGGAAGTTTTAGATATGCTGGAGTTGGAAAGCCCGCCCGATGTGGTGGTTGTCAATCCGCCAGCGGGGGGGATGGGGAAAACGGCCGTGCGTTCTATTGCCGCCACCCATCCACAGCGGCTCATCTATGTCAGCAGTGACATCGCCACCCTTGCGCGGGATGCGAAGGTGTTTGATCGGTTTGGGTTCAAGATGGAAGAAATACGGCCGTTTGACATGACTCCTCATCATTATCAGGTGGATACGGTGGCGTTGTTTGTGCGGAAGAATGTGAAGTAGGGGGAGCGATACATGAGCAACATAAATGAGCCAGTCAGCGAAATCATCCTCTACCAAACAGAAGATGGGCAAACAAAGTTGGATGTACGCCTTCAAGATGAAACGGTATGGTTGACGCAACAGCAGTTGGCAACGCTTTTGCAAACCAGCAAACAAAACGTAGGGCAACATTTAAAAAACATCTTCATAGAAGGGGAATTGAGAAAATCTTCAGTTGTAAAGGAATTCTTTACAACTGCTGCCGACGGCAAAAAGTACAAAACCAATTTTTATAATCTTGATGCAATCATCTCCGTCGGCTATCGGGTTAAATCCCATGTAGCAACTCGTTTTCGGCAGTGGGCAACCAGTCATCTGCGTGAATATATTATCAAGGGTTTCATATTGAATGATGAACGGTTGAAACAAGCGGAGGCAGTCAACTATTTTGATGAATTGTTAGCGCGTATCCGTGACATTCGCTCATCAGAAAAGATGTTTTGGCGTAAAGTTCTGGATATTTACGCCACCAGCGTTGATTATAACCCCAGAACAGAGGTGTCAAATCATTTTTTTGCCGTTGTGCAGAACAAAATGCACTGGGCAGCACATGGGCATACAGCGGCAGAGATTGTTGTGCAACGTGCAGATGCGACAGAACCCAATATGGGTTTAACTTCATGGGGTGGACAGAAAGTCCGCAAGGCAGATGTGGGGGTTGCCAAGAATTATCTTACGCAAGAGGAGTTAGATACGCTCAATCGTATTGTTACCATCTATTTGGAATTTGCCGAATTACAAGCGCTTGGCCGCAAACCAATGTATATGAACGATTGGATCGCTAAACTGGATGATTTCCTCAGCATTAGCGACCGCGACATTCTTACCCATGCAAGCAAGAGCAGCCACAAGGAAGCATTAACAACTGCCCATACTGAATATGAAAAGTATCACCGTCAACAAGTAAATGCGCCTTCACCAGTAGATCAGCATTTTATGGAGGCAGTTGATGAGGCAAAGCGAATTAAGAAGATAAAAGGGAATTGAGAAAAAACGGCCGTTATTCACTTTGTTCAAGCCCAATATATTTTGAGGTATACATTCAATGTCTTCATTCGCCCTTGACAAACAATTGACAATTAAGACGGATTTATCTACGCTTGAAGCAGAGGCATTATTAGCAGAGCATGTGGGGAGCATCGTCTACCACGTTGCTCCTTCGCTACTTAATAAACATCTTTTTATAGGTACAGTTTCTAACGGCCGTTTTAATATCCGTCGCTCTATTCCCTACCGTACATTCTCTTTACAAAACATTTTTGCGCCTGCTACCACAGGAAAATTCCACGGCAATTTGGATGTGACCCGAATAGAAGTTGATATACGTTCAAGTCCTATAGCACTGCTCGTATTCTTAATCTTCTTGCCTGTTATTCTCCTATCCTTTTTTACTGCTCCAGTATATGTAGGAATAATCCTTTTACTGATTCTTGCTGTAATTATAGCCAGTATTAGTGCCGAAGTTCGTCGGGCGCAGATATTATTGGAGGCGATATTTTCATCATAACGTGCATTTTGGGGATGGTTTGATTTTATGGGAAAACGGCCGTTAATCACCAAGATGATAGTGCCAACCAATTTTGGCATTATCTGCACCATAAATACGTTTATTTTC
>CAYSDT010000020.1:14161-15481 GCA_964429835.1 uncultured Ardenticatenaceae bacterium
GATGATAGTGCCAACCAATTTTGGCATTATCTGCACCATAAATACGTTTATTTTCTTGAATTAGAGCAAATGCAATTTTATCTGTGGCGAGGTTATAGAAAACGTTGATAAATGTTTTTGGCTTGGTGAGATGAACGATGACATGAAGAACGTCAACATCCACAATCCGATCTTCAACATAATGTACCAGTTTGGCATGACGACAAGCACGCCGTATTTCAGAAAGAAGTCGGGGTATAGTTATGGCATCCATGCGAAGTTCTCACTCAACCGCTTGTGCCTTGTCACCACACCTTCCCACATCAAATAATCATTTTCAGCTTCAAATGTGTAATGATCCTCGTTCTCTTCACTGTTCCAAACACGACGATACGCTTCAAAAGGCATACCGTATTTGCGTTCAAATTTTTGTAGTTCATCCTTTAACTTTTCTAATTGCCGACGGCCGTATTCTCGAATAATCATCGTTAAAGCAAGGTCTACTCGTGTTTCACCAGTCAAATCAACAAGCAGTTGGGACGTTTGTGGAGGAAGAACCATTGTATTTGTTGACATTCACTTTCTCCTGTATCTTCTATCATTATCATCGAATGTACCCATTATAACATGACAGAATGGATGATAGAAATGGAAAACGGCCGTTAAGCATTTCCAAAATAAAGTACAACGCACCTTTAAGGTGCAACGCACTTGAGACAGAAAATATGAAAACATTAAAACCACTATTCGACAATAACTTAGCATGGGCAACGGCCGTTAAAAACCAAGACCCCACCTTTTTCACGCGCCTGTCCAAGCAGCAATCCCCTGAATATCTATGGATCGGCTGTGCGGACAGCCGCGCCCCTGCAACCCAAATCACAGGGATGCAATCAGGCGAGCTATTTGTCCATCGTAACATCGCCAATTTGGTGGTACATACCGATTTGAACGCCCTATCCGTCATCCAATACGCAGTTGAGGTTCTAAAGGTGAAGCATATCATCGTGTGCGGTCATTATGGGTGTGGCGGCGTTGAGGCGGCGTTGGGGAATCAGGAACACGGGCTAATTGATAATTGGCTGCGCCATGTGAAGGATGTCATCCGTTTACATGCAGATGAACTTGATGGGCTGGAGCATGATGAACAGTGGGATTTACTCTGCGAGCTAAATGTGAAAGAGCAAGTAACCAATGTCTGCAATACGACCATCGTGCAGAACGCATGGAAACAGGAGCAGGAGTTATTTGTTCATGGCTGGATTTATAATCTTGAAGATGGGCTTTTGAGAGATTTGGCTGATTAATGTTTTCATCGAAGACAAACGTCACCCATATGAT
>CAYSDT010000021.1:0-14902 GCA_964429835.1 uncultured Ardenticatenaceae bacterium
GTGGAATGGTAAACGGCCGTTTGTCCTTCAATAGCTTGTGCTATACTTTCAAGATGAATGGCAATTGGCTTTAGAGTAATAACGGCCGTTATCATCATCTGAATTTTGCAAGGAGAAAAATATGTCTTCAATCCGCGTTACAATGGAATTGCCCTATAACGAACTGTGGCAAGTTGTTGAACAACTGCCTCTGCCAGATTTGGAAAAGTTTGCACGGCAAACAACCAGTCTGCTGGCGCGGCGGCGAACACCCGTTTTGCCCCGTCAAGAATCTGCGCTGTTGCTTAAAATCAATCAAAGTACACTCCCCGCTGATCAGCAAGAAAGATGTGATGCACTGGTTGTTAAGCGCCAAGCAGAAACGCTGACAGCCAGCGAACATCAAGAATTGATCACCCTGACAGACCAACTTGGCGAGTTGAATGGGCAACGGCTCGATTCTTTGACCCAATTAGCAAATGTGCGCCAAGTGCCATTGACTGTTTTGATGGACGAGTTGGGGGTGAGGGAAACGGCCGTTGTCTAACAAGCGTGTCACCGCCCAACAAAAACGTGATGTTATCAGCCGCGCAAAAGCGTGTTGCGAGTATTGCCATAGCCAGTTGCGCTTTACAAACCACTCTTTTTCCATTGAGCATATCATCCCTAAAAGTCAAGGCGGCGAAAGCCGTCTGGATAATTTGGCGTTATCTTGCCAGAGTTGTAACAATCACAAATACACAAAAACCGAAGGAGTTGACCCTTTAAGCGGTCAAATCGTTCCTCTTTATCATCCCCGTCGCCATCAGTGGGCATCACATTTCGCATGGAATGATGATTGCACGCTTATCATCGGGTTAACACCAATTGGTCGCGCCACTGTGGAAACGATACGCTTAAATAAACTCGGATTAGCCAACCTGCGGCGTATATTATATGCAGCAGGAAAGCATCCTCCCTCCATCTAACAATCCCCCCATGAATAAATCAGCCCCCCTACGACGGCTATTGCAATACGCACACGGCTACCGCAGCCGCATCACTCTGGCCTCCGTATTCTCCATCCTCAACAAACTATTCGACCTCGCGCCGCCGATCCTCATCGGCATCGCCGTCGATGTGGTCATCGATCCCAGCACCTCCCTGTTGGCAAAATGGGGCATCACCGATGGGATGATGCAGTTGGTGGTGTTGGCGGGATTAACGGCCGTTATCTGGGGATTTGAATCGTTTTTTGAATACCTCTACGCCACCCACTGGCGCAATCTCGCCCAAGATTTACAACACGATTTACGCCTCGACACTTACGGTCACGTCCAAGAGCTTAATCTGGCGTACTTTGAAGACCAAAGCACTGGTGGACTAATGTCTGTCCTCAACGACGACATCAATCAGCTAGAACGCTTCCTCGACAGCGGCGCAAACGACATTCTGCAAGTCGTCACCACCGTCATCGTCATCGGCGGCGTGTTCATCGCCATCGTCCCCAGCGTGGCGTGGATGGCACTGCTGCCGATGCCGTTCGTGCTATGGGGTTCAATAAAATTCCAAAAGCTGCTCGCCCCGCGTTACGCCGTCATGCGTGAGCGCGTCAGCCTGCTCAACGGGCAACTGTCCAACAATATCAGCGGCATCGCCACCATCAAAAGTTTCACCGCCGAGCAGCACGAGAGCAAGCGCATCGAAGCGTTAAGTCTGGAATACGGCCGTTCTAATCAAGCAGCCATCAAATACAGTTCCGCCTTCGTGCCGATGATTCGCATGATCATCGTTGTCGGCTTCATCGGCATTTTGGTTTTTGGCGGCCAATTGGCACTCAGCGGCGAGTTGCAAGCCGGCGCGTACAGCGTACTGATCTTCATGACCCAACGGCTACTCTGGCCGCTCACCCGACTGGGCAACACCCTTGACCTGTACCAGCGGGCGATGGCTTCAACCAATCGCGTACTCGACCTGCTGGACACAAAATCCACCATAATCGACGGCACAACCGCCCTGCCAACCAGTACGGTGCAAGGCGAAGTCGCCTTTGAAAATGTGGCCTTTGCCTATGGCGATGGGGATAGCACGCACCCTGTCATCCACGATTTATCATTGCGTGTGCCGACGGGAAAAACGGCCGCTATTGTGGGCGCAACTGGTGCAGGCAAAAGCACGATCATCAAACTGCTGCTGCGCTTTTATGATGTGCAGTCAGGGCAAGTCTGTCTCGACGGCCACGATGTGCGCGACCTCACCCTGCGCGATTTGCGGAACGCCATCGCCCTTGTCAGCCAGGATGTCTTCCTGTTTTATGGGACCGTGCGCGAAAATATCGCCTACGGCACGTTCGACGCGCCACTGGACGACATCATCGCGGCGGCGAAGGTGGCAGAGGCGCATGAATTCATCCTGTCCCTGCCGCACGGCTACGACACCATCGTCGGTGAGCGTGGGCAAAAGCTGTCGGGCGGTCAGCGGCAGCGCATCTCCATCGCCCGTGCGGTGCTAAAAGACCCGCCCGTCCTGCTGCTGGACGAAGCCACTTCATCAGTGGACAACGAAACCGAAGCGGCTATTCAACGCTCGCTGGATCGCATCATTGTGGGGCGCACGACCATCGTCATCGCCCATCGCCTTTCCACGATTCGTAATGCGGATGTGATTTTTGTTTTGGAAAACGGCCGTTTGTCCGAAACAGGCTCCCACGATGAATTACTCACGCAAAACGGCATCTACGCTGGCCTCTGGCGTGTGCAGACGGGGGAAAGAGCCGGCCGGTAGCACGTTTGCAACTTGCCACTTGCCTCTTGCGTACTGACAATATCACATAAATCTGTTAATATAATACTCATTAACAAACAGAAGTTAATTAACCCTTTAGGAGAAAAATCATGGATTTTGAAAAAGCATTTACCTACATTAAAGATGATGAGAGATGGATGACCAAGCTGGGCATCGGCGCGGCGTTACAATTTCTTTCCTTCCTCATCTTCCCCCTCTTCCTGTTTCCCGGTTACATGGTGCAAATCATGCGTAATGTGCGCGATGGCATCGAAAAACCCCTTCCCGAATGGGATAACTGGGGCGAATTGCTCATGGATGGGTTCACCATTTTTGGCGCACAACTGATTTACACCCTCCCCTTCTGGCTGCTCATGTGTCTCGCTGGAATTGCAACCGCAGGCGCAGGTGCGACTGGTTCTGAAGATATAATGGCGGCCGTTGGTGCGGCATCAATTTTCGGTATCGGTTGTTTAACCGTCCTTTTCGTTGTGGCTTGGATTTTCATTGCACCAGCCATCGCTGTTCAATATGTGCGCGAAGAGACGTTCGCTTCCTGCTTCCGCTTTGGCGAAGTTATCGCCATCGTCCGTGACAACATCAGCGACATTGTAATGATTACGGTTGCTTTCATCGCCGTTCAATTTGTTGTCGTGTTTATCTCTGGCTTACTGGGCATCATCCCTTGCGTCGGCTGGATCGCTTCAATTTTGATCAGCATCGTGGTCTTCCCCTACATGACAATGGCACGCGGTCATCTGTACGGCCAACTTTTGGTCAAAATGGATGGTGGTAATAAGGATGTGATGTTCGAGTAGAGTATCTAGGTGACTGTCACCTCAAATTGCTTAAATAATTAAAACACGGCCGTTTATGGAAACGGCCGTGTTTTTTTATATCTAAAACGTACTCGTTGCAACACCACTCGCACTTGTCGCATCCCCCGTGAAAGCGTACACTTATACGCATGAAAAATTGACGCACACAAGCATCAATCCAATAAATTGATGGGGCAACCAAGCCCCGCAATACAACTCTATAAGGAGAAAAATTTATGTCCGCAGATTTTAACCTCTCACAATATGGAATTACAGTTGATACCATCCTCCGTAATTCAGACCCCTCCATTCTCTACAAAGAAGCCCTCCTTTACGAAAAAAATGTAGCCATCGCCAAGTGTGGCGCCCTCGTCGTCGAATCTGGCGTAAAAACTGGCCGCAGCCCCCTTGACAAACGCATCGTCGAACATCCAGACTCCATAGATGACATCTGGTGGGGCGACATCAACATATGTATCAACGAAGATACCTTCGCCATCAACCGCGAACGCTCTGTTGATTACCTCAACACACTCGACCGCTTGTACGTCATCGACGGCTTCGCTGGCTGGGATAAGAAAGAGCGTCAAACGATACGCATCATCTGCGGCCGCCCCTATCACGCCCTCTTCATGTGGAACATGCTCGTGCGCCCCACTGAAGAAGAACTATCTGAATTTGACACACCAGACTACGTCCTTTTCAACGCTGGCAGTTTCCCCGCCAACAAAAGTGCGCCTGGTATAAGTACAAAAACCAGTATAAACATCTCCTTCGAAGAAGGTGAGTTGGTCGTTCTTGGTTCCAACTACGCTGGCGAAATGAAAAAAGGTGTCTTCACCATCATGAACTACATCATGCCCAAGAAAGACATCCTTTCCATGCACTGCTCCGCTAACGAAGGGGCGGATGGCGATGTCGCCGTCTTCTTCGGCCTTTCTGGCACGGGCAAAACCACCCTTTCCGCCGACCAAAGCCGTCAACTCATTGGTGACGACGAACATTGCTGGACAGATGATGGCGTATTCAATATCGAAGGTGGCTGCTACGCCAAAGCGATTGATTTGACTGCCGAAAGCGAACCAGAAATTTTTGGTGCCATCAAATACGGAACCGTGCTGGAAAACATGGTATACGACAAAAAAACACATAAGATTGATTTCACGGACACCTCATTAACCTTAAATACACGAGCATCTTATCCGTTAGACTACATTCCCAATGTCAAAATCCCAGCCGTTGGCGGACATCCCAACAACATCATCTTGCTGACCGCCGATGCGTTCGGTGTGCTGCCCCCCGTCAGTAAATTAACTCCAGAGCAGGCGATGTACCACTTCATCAGCGGTTACACCGCCAAAGTTGCTGGTACAGAAATGGGCGTATCTGAACCCACCGCAACTTTCTCCGCTTGCTTCGGCGCGGCGTTCATGGTTTGGCATCCCAGCAAATACGCGGAACTGTTGGCTGAAAAGATGGAAAAACATGGCGCATCCGCATGGCTAATCAACACTGGCTGGACTGGCGGTGCATATGGCACAGGCCATCGCATTAGCTTGAAAAACACCCGTGCCATCGTTGATGCTGTTCTTGACGGCTCGTTGGACAATGTAGAATATGTAGTCGATCCACGCTTCGGCTTGGCTATCCCGACCTCTTGCCCAGGCGTACCATCTGACGTACTCATGCCCAAGAATACATGGGCTGATGAAGCCGCATACGACGCGCAAGCCCTCAAATTAGCAAAACTGTTCAAGGAAAACTTCAAAGTATACGAAGAAGGCAGCAGCGCGGAGATCATCGCCGCTGGGCCGAATATGTAAGAAATAATGAATAATGAATTGTGAATAATGAATTGTTAAGTAGACGTTCGTTATTCACTTTTTTAGACGTGAACCACGCGGTTATTGTGGTTCACGTTTTTTGTTTACACCAATACCTCAATTTGTCATTCTCGCGTAGGCGGGAATCCACCTCTCTGGAAAATATGGATACCTGCTTTCGCAGGTATGACAATCGTGAAAGGGCATAGCATATGGGTTATCAGGATTGGGCAAGCCGCGATGTTGTCTTTCGTGGGCGATTGTTTGGCGTGGGATTGGTTTCAGTCTTCTTTCTATTCATCATCTGGAACTGGAATACAGAAGATGGCGACATGATGCCCCTGATTGCGTATGCCGTCGTGCTGGTTTTGGGGTTGGCGGCGTTATGGTGGCGGCATTGGCCTGATCGGGGGGTGCATTTTAAGCACTTTTTAGGAGAGGTGGAAACGGCCGTTTTCAAAGTCCAATCTGCCCTCACCCGCAGGCGTGGCGTATGAAGTTGTCGAAGACAAACAACGCTTCGTCGATAAACTGTTCAACCGCGAATTACAGACGCTGCATCTGCCCAAAAGCGGCCTGCACATCCGCATCCGCTCCCACCGCTTTCGCAACAGTGCCATGCTCGGTGTCTCCGTCGAAACCGGAGCCGTTACCATTGAAAATCAAACTTTTGTTGTTAGCTTGAAGAAACGAATAAACACGGTTCTTACCTAGATTTTGGTCGAGACTAAAATTTGCTAAAACGGCCGTTCATGCTATCATCCTTCCGCTCTCACGACCCTATGGTCTTATTATAGGTAACGAGATAATAAGAAGATCAGAAGGTAAGATATACGGAGGTTAGAATTGGCTAACATAAAATCTGCAAAAAAACGCATACGACAAACAGAGAAACGCACCATCCGCAACCGGTATTACATTGCTGGCGCACGGACTTATGTCAAGGAAACCCGTCAACTCGTTGACGCTGGAAAACTTGACGAAGCCGAAGTGATGGGGCGCAAAGCATACAGCGCATTGGATAAGGCTGCCCGCAAGGGTGTCATCCATCGCGGCAATGCGGCTCGTCGTAAAGGTCGTTTGATGGCATATGTAGCAGCCGCGCAAGCAGCCGCTGAATAAATCATCAACCGATTTTATCGTATATAAACGTGGAAAGGCCGCTCAGAAATGAGCGGTTTTTTTTTGCTTATCGTGTGGGATCGATATTAAACAGGCGCACACCAATCCATGCCAGCGTCATTGTTGGAATCAACTGCGTGAATGGCAATAACGCTTCTACCGTCGCCACGCCACGCAACGCTTTCAGCCCCAGCCGATCCAAAATAACCCAAGCGACAGGTGCGCCCAAAAAGTCCAGCGCAAAATCGAGTAAATCGATCATTAACACGACGGTGAACGGTGTGTAACGTAATGTTTCGGCAAAATCAGCCCCTTCTGGCACATGAATCTTCTTGACTTGCCACGCCACCCATCCCAGCAACAGTAAGCCCAACAGCAGACTGACGAACATCGCCATGCCCAGATAAATCAAACCTGTACGGAGTGTTTCTTCGTCTACCATATCGTTATCCTGTCAAAACAGCGTAAGCGAAGATGATAATCATCGCTATGCCGCCAGTAAATTGAATGATGGTGGCGATTCCCCAGCCAGCCATCCCGCCCAATGCGGCATGAATTGCTTTGTTTACATCGCGCACTTTGTGATATTCGCCCAATAAAATGCCAAGCCCGTAGCCAACGACAGTGCCAACCAATGGCATAATCATCGTGCCAATAATCATGCCGACTACACCCAAAAACATACTACGCTTGGACGCACCTGTCGTTTTTGCACCCAGTAATGGCAGCCATAAATCGGCCGTTCCCGCGAACAAGCCGATGATATTGAGGATGATAAATGTAGTCCATCCCATCGTTTCGATGCCCGCAAAAAGGGCATATAGCACGACGACAAGCCAGATCAGAACCGTGCCTGGCAATATCGGCACAATCACACCAATCAAACCGATAATCATGAACAGTATGGCTAGACCAAACCCTAAAGCACTTCCTATTTCAGCCAATTTTTATTCTCCTTAACGTAACATCTTAATAACTTGGGGTAAAGACCTGACAGGTTTCATTAACACCTTTCGTTTTACACGAGTGTTGCCGATAAACCTGTCAGGTCTCCCCCGAAATACTGAGAAGATACTACTTAACGTTAGTTAAATCGTATCGCTCTCTTTACGCGAAGAGTGATCGATAGTTTCGGGTAAACAATTGCTCTTATCCCTTTGCATCAACACGCATATAAAATATATCTTGCCTGATTTTGAAATAAAAATACAATATATGCAAATAATTTTATAGTTTATTCGTTATTTATCCATTTTTAACGAATGATGTTAAACACAGGTGGAAAATAGTGAATTCTTCCAAACATACTAAATTGAATGAAGTAGATAGAAATATATTGATGTTATTGCAGAAAAACGGCCGTTTAAGCAATGTCGAACTCTCTCGCCAAATAAACCTGTCACCACCTGCCACGCACGGCCGTGTTAAACGGCTGGAAGATCAAGGGTTCATTAAAGGATACGCCGCTATCCTTGATCGCGCCAAAATCGACCGTGATATGCTCTGTTTTATCAGCATCAGAATGGAGGCCAAGCAGAGTGAACGCAGCAGTGATTTTCGTACCATCGTTATGGCTATGCCCGAAGTGTTGGAATGCCATCAAATTACAGGGGAGTACGATTATTTACTCAAAGTTGCTGTCAAAGATCAGCGGGCGTTGGAACAATTTGTCGTTGACCGTTTAACACCAACACCTGGCGTTGGTCGCATCTACACCAGTCTTGTTTTATCAGAAATTAAAGATAATGCCGCTTACACATTGACAACGTAATGCGGATAAACCGCAATTGTCAATGGTCAATTATTAATTGTCAATTGTCAACGAAGGTTAGGGTGCATTTCAGTTTAGGGGTACGCTCATGGCTGGCGAATAAATTCGCGCCTACGGCTGCAAAGTCGGCCTCCGCCGACTGAGTTCTAGTCGGCGGAGGCCGACTTTGCAACTGTTGCAGCGAATTCATTCGCCATGCCCCAGAACTGAAATGCACCCCGAAGGTTATGTATAACAATCACCTATTGCTAATAATTTTCTAGCCTTACCAAAGCTTAATCACAATCACCAATCCATTAATAATTGACAATTTTCTACGATACGGAGCTATCCATGATTACAAAAATTGACCACATCGCCATCGTTACCCCTGATTTAGACAGTGCCACTGGTTTTTGGGCGGACGCACTGGGATTGACCGTTGCCCGCACAGAGCATGTTCCTGCCGAAGAGGTAAACATCGCCTTTTTGCCTGTGGGCGAGAGTGATCTTGAGTTGTTAGCACCAACAACGGCCGTTTCTGGTGTTGCTAAATATCTTGAAAAACGCGGGGCAGGGATGCACCACATTTGCCTTGAAAGTGATGATTTGGACGGGGATTTGGCGCGATTGCGTGCCGCCAACGTGCCGCTCATCACCGAAGAGGCGATTACGAACGCGCACGGCAAGCGGTACGCTTTCATCCATCCGAAAGGGACGGGCGGCGTGTTGATTGAGTTGTACGAAAAATAGAATCCATCGGTTAGAAACCGATGCCGCTCCGTACAATCGTTGCCTTTATCGCCTCACATAAATCAGGAACGGCCGTTTTTACCCCCTCACTCAACCCCTCCTCCCAATCCGTGCGCTCTGGCTGAACGCCAAACACAAGTAATTCCTCTGGCAGCGTCCCCAGCGCCTCCGCCAGAGCCAACGCTTCAGCAAAACCTGCACCATGCAGTGTGCCATTCATACAGGATGGGTTTGAGGGGATTATCGCGCTGCTCCCTTCAAAAACACGCCACTCCCCCGCTTCCAACCCCATCTCGGCCGCGTCCACAACGATGACACGGCGGTACTCTTTCAATAGCAGGACAATTTCCAGCCCAACCGTGCCGCCGTCAATGAGATCGATCCCGTCGGGCAGGGATTGGGTTTGTAGTGTGGAAATAACGGCCGTTCCAACCCCATCATCCCCGCGCAACACATTACCCAACCCCAAAACCAGCGTATCGCCCGTTGTGGTCGAGGCGGTTCGCGAACCGCCCTTACTCGAATTTGACATTCAACATATGCGTCGAGCAGGAAATGCACGGATCATACGCCCGCACCAACATTTCCAGCCGATGCGCGATCTCAGGTTGCGGCAACTCCAGTAGCGTCGGCACTAATGCCCGCATATCCGCTTCCACATTAGCCACATTTTGATTGGTAGGAATGATGCAGTCAGCCAATGCAACTTTGCCATCCTCAATTGCATAATGATGGAACAACATGCCACGCGGCACTTCACACGCGCCCACGCCCTCGCCTGAAAGCCGCGTCGGCGCGATTGGCTCTTCAAAGCTGATTCCACGCTTTAGCAACTCATCAATTAACGCCATTCCTTCGATGATGCAATGGGCGATTTCAACCACTTGCGCCACCGTGTTCATGTACGGATTGATACAATCTTGCGTCAATCCCAACGCCGTGGCCGCCGCCGCCGCTTGCGGATGCAGTAAATCGGCGTTCAATTTGAAGCGCGACAACGCGCCCACCATGTAGCTGTCCCGCTGATTGGAGCAATTTTTAGCCGACGTATGGGGCAAAACAATCTCATTTGTGACCGAAAGATACTGCTCAACAGGCCAACGGCCGTTTTCATCCGTACTCACAATGTCACCACCGATAAAGCCGTACACCCCATCATCACGACGCAACGCCATATATTCTGTGTCCCGCTCAAATTCGGGCAGGGAAAGGGATTGGAACAGTTCCACCGTCGCCGTCACATCGGGCAAGATGGATTCCAGCGATTCGCGCAATGTGTACAATTCATCTGTTGTCGGCAAATGGGTGAAGCCGCCGACGGTCATGGCGATGGGATGGGTATGACGGCCGCTTACAACCCTGCAAATATCGCCCGCCACTTTTTTCATCCGCAACGCCCGCAACACCACATCTGGCGCGGTTTTTGCCAACGGGAACACGCTGCCCACATTCAATAAATCGGGGGCGACGAGCATGTAGGCGTGTAAAATATGGCTGTCCAATATCTCACCCAACATGTTCAGGCGGCGCAACCGCTTGGTCTGCGGCGAGGGGGCAATCCCCAACGCACTTTCTGTCGCCCGCAGTGATGTGGTGGCGTGACCAACGGCACAAATGCCGCAAATGCGGGAGGTGATGAGGGCTGATTCGGTAAACGGCCGTTTTAATAACATCGCCTCAAAAAAGCGTGGTGTCTCCGTCACCTGTAACTCACACTGCTTCAATTCCCCATTCACCACATCCACCACAATATCACCATGCCCCTCCACTCGCGTGATATGATGAATGTTAATGTTCAAATCTTTACGTTTAGACATATTTTTCTCCAAAGAAAGCGAGAGAGGGAGCAGGAAAACGAAGGAGATCGTATTCTCCCCCTCTCCCCCGCTCCTCATCTCCCCTGCCCCCTATCTCCCTTGCTCCTGCTCCAATTCCGCCAACTCATTCGTCAAGAACAACGTCATCTTAGAATCAATTTCCGCCTCATCAACACCATGTTCAGCCAACACAACCCGCATCGAATCGATATTAGCCGCAGGAATCAACCCGCGACAGCCGATGCAGCTATTGCCATATGTCGTGCAAATTGCATTGCAACCCGCACGAATGATGGGGCCTAAACAAACCTGACCCCGCTGGTACAGACAGACCGTGCCGTTCAATTTACACTCCATGCACACAGGATAATCTGGCGGTGACAAAATGCGCCCTTGAAACAACCCTTTCACTACGCGCAAAAATTCCGCCCCATCAATCGGGCAACCAGGAATAACGCCATCTACCTCAATCACTTTGCTAATCGCACGCGGTTCGTAAGTGTCGAACCACTCCTTCTTGTCACCGTACACATATTCGCGCACCATGTCCAAATTCTGGTTGTTGCGGATGGCATTCACGCCGCCCAAATGGGCGCACGCTCCCAACGCTATCACCAACCCCGCCCGCTCACGGATGTCTATTAAACGCGCTTCATCACCAACGCGGGTGCAAGAACCTTCAATAAAGGCAACATCGTAACTGTCGCTCTTTTCGCTCATCGCTTCACGGAATTCAACGATGTCGATCATATCCAACAGTTCAGGATGGGTCTGCAAGCTGTCAATGACCGTCAACTGACACCCTTCACAGCTTGTAAAATCAAAAAAGGCAATTTTCGGTTTGTTCATCCTAACGCCTCCGATATTTTACCTCGTTCCCACGCTCTGCGTGGGAACGGAAATGGGACGCTCTGCGTCCCACTTGACGCAGAGCGTCGGACAAAGCATTCCACGCAGAGCGTGGAACGAGACAAAAAGGTAATTTGGGGTTTGTTCATCCTAACGCCTCCGGTAATCCTTCAATTTCGGCATACGAATATGTTGGGCCAGCTTGGCAAGTGTACAGATGATTCATCTGGCAATGGCCGCACTTGCCCACGCCACACTTCATCCGTCGTTCAAAACTGAGCCAGATATTCCCTTTAGGGATGTCGATGTTCAACAATTCCTGTATGACAAATTTGTACATAATGGGCGGCCCCACGACGACGGCGGCCGTATTGCGTGGAAAAATATCAACTTCCTTGAATAAAGTCGTGATAACGCCCACACTATTCGCCCATTCGCCATCTGGATTATCTACGGTGAGATGGAGTTCTACGTCAGCACGCGCCGCCCATTCGATGAGTTCGCCTTGGAACAACATAGCTTTAGGGCTGCGTGCGCCGTAAAGGATGATGACACGGCCGTAATTGCCCCGTAAATCCAATATCTGGTTGATCAATGAGCGCAACGGAGCCAATCCCAGCCCGCCAGCGACAAATAAAATATCTTTCCCTTGAAAATTATCTACAGGGAAGCCACGCCCAAATGGGCCGCGTATCCCAACCAAATCGCCCCGCTTCATGCGGTGCAATGCGCTGGTCAAATCCCCTGCGCGGCGCACGCACAATTCAAACGCGCTGTCGCTGCGGCTGGGTGATGACGAAATGCTGATTGGTGCTTCGCCCACGCCCAAAATGGAGAGTTGTACAAACTGTCCCGGCCGATGGCGTATCCGATATTTATGCGGCAGTTCGATGGTGTACAGGTTTTCCATCTCCGTTATTTTTCGCACGGCCGCTATTCGTGCCGGCATAGGAGCGTAGATGGAATCTAATTCTTTTAATCCGTCAGATAAGCGCATGATGTATCTCCTCCACAGGTTGTTCTGCTTGACGGCGTTTGTGTAATTCATTGAACACCTTAATCGGTGTAATATGGACTAAACACGAGGTGGCACAACGGCCGCAGCCCACACAGCCCACCATGCCAAACGCATCCATCTGATATTTTCCTTTACGCATGAAACGATGCCGTTGTCGTGCGGCCAATTTCTCGCGGAAATCATGGCCGCCAGCCACTTCTGAAAATGTGTTGACCTGACAGGAGTCCCACTGACGACTGCGCGTGCCATTTTGCATCAACAAATCGGCCTCGTCGGTAATGTCAAAGCAGTAACAGGTTGGGCAAACTTGCGTACACATTCCGCACGCCAAACAGATGTCGCCCAATTCACCCCAGTGTTGGCAGTTGTAGCTGGCATGAAGCACATCAGACATTTCAACGATGTCGAAATCGAGCTTGTACTCAAACTTTTGCCATTTTTCACTGAGTTTTTGATTCAATCGCTCTTCGTCTGGCGGACTGGACTCAAATACACGACGGAAGCCTTCCAGCAACCTGCCCCCTCTGCGCGTATTGACATATACTGCGTACACGTCACCTAGATCGATCATGTGCAAATCGTAACCATCATTTGCGCTGGCCGTACCCATATCGCGGCAAAATGAATTTTCTGTACAGGGGGACATACATTCAATGCTGACCAAATAGGTGTTATCGCGGTGTGCCTGATAATTTTGCTCGGCATATCCCATGCTAAAGACATGATCTAACAGCTTGACTGCGTGAATATCACAACTGTGCATTCCTAAGATGACGGTTGGTTCGCTCTCAATGACCGTCTCGAAGTTGGAGCCGTCCAGTTCGTATTGCAAAAGTATCTCACGCGGGGGCATGATGTATTTTTTGGGGGGCAAAACGGATGGTGGGGATTTCAGACAAAGGCCATCACACGTTTCAATTTCGTCAAAAACGAAATGTCCATGCTTCTGCACTGGGGCAACAACACGATAATTTTCCCGCAGATGCTCAACCCAATCTGGAAAAACAGATTTTGGCATAATTTTGAAGCTCATATTATCTTCTCGCCTCCTGAACAGTTTTGCCGTTGACAAATTGCCATATGGCAAACTATTGAATCATCTATCAAATACATGTTTTGTAACTCAAGTGTAACAATTAGGAAATGATGATCAATGACATTTGTCAATGGTTTAGGTGATGAGTGTCACCTATCGTGAAAACCATCAGAATGGGGTGTCTGTGCAGAAATGATCTATTTATTTTGAGGGTATGGAGGGGAGGAGTGGGGGGAAACGGCCGTTAAATGGGACACTGATTGCACTGATGAACACAGATAAAAAGAGAACAGAGCCAATCAGTGTAATCAGTGTCCTATTGTTTTTCAGGCCAAGAGGCGAATTGGTACGCTTGTGATGGTACTTTCTGCGCCATTTCATGGAAGGAAACGGCCGTTTCTGCGTCAAGTGGAATATGGGTCAAAATCTCAAGATTGCCGAAGGGTGTGTGTGTTGCTAAGGGGGCGGTCAGGAATCGAAAACGGCCGTTTTCCCCCGATCCCATCTGGAATGATTCCCCGCCCACGAAATACATCTTCTCTTCGTAAAACACTTGCTCCCAAAACCAGCGAAAATCACGGTTACGGCGCAGACGGGCGAGCAATGTTTTGAAATACGGGGTCATGCGATACGGCAAAGTCATCCGTCGGAAATAGATCACATTACCGACGGCAAAGCGATGCCATACTTGCGGTGACATCTGCTCCCGCGCTTCTGCAAACGCTTTGGAAAAGATAAAGCTGAGCAAGTTCATCTCCCCCTTTTTGCCAGCCAGCCCCGATAAATCAATGTGTGACATCTGGTATAGCTGCAATAGTAAGCCATTGGCAGCCACCACATCCAAATACCGATCCAGCAGCAATGCTGGTTGACGAATGTCGGCTAACATGGTCAAAACACCGCTCAAGATTTTTTCGCTGTCGTCTGTATCTGGGTAAATTTGGAGATGATCTAATCCCGTTGCCAGCACGAAGAAAACACGCCGTTCGCCAATCGTTAATTCCAGTGCGTCGGCTAAGTTGAGCAAGGTTTGGTCTTCCAGAATTGCGCGTTCGCCGCGCTCTATTTTGCCGATGACAATATCGTTTAGCAAGGTTTGTGGGTCAAGTTCCGCTATTTTCTCGGCTAATTTTAGCTGTGTCAGGCGATTGCCATCTTCATCAACATTTTCTTT
>CAYSDT010000022.1:0-10932 GCA_964429835.1 uncultured Ardenticatenaceae bacterium
GACTTTGCAGGCAACTTTATGTTGCATGTTGCTGCGGTTTTAACCGCCGTGCAACTAACTCATTTGAAACACACCCATTGATAATTGACAATTATATTTCCCCCTTGTATTTCCGCTCATTTTTGTGTTAAATAGGGGAGTGTAGATAAATAAAAATGCCGAAATAATGCAGTTGTGGTATACTTACACGTTTTGTTTAGAGCGGTGGTTTCACAACCATCAACCAGCTATAAAAAATATAAAAATAAGTGCGGGAAGGGTAGCCGTAACCAAACGAATAAGCAATAAAATTAGCATGTAGACCTGACAGGTTTTTGAAACCTGTCAGGTCTACATAATAGTAGGATAGCAATAACTTATGAATCAACGACAACTCGAATCTTCCATATTTTCTATTCATGACGACGACACTGGCCGCATTGTCGGCTCTGGATTTTATGTTGGTGATCAACGACTGGTAACGTGTAGCGAAGGCGTTAAAAACGCCTTGGTTGCCGACGGGAAACCCAGATCATACCTTGAACAGTACGTCATGATTGAGTTCCCCATGATCGCGCCCAAGCAAAAATTGGCGGCGAAGGTCGTCCTTTGGCAACCTGACGAAAAACTGGCGGGTTTGGAACTGCTGGAAGAGCCGCCCGCAGGTGTGGAAGCGGCGTGGCTGATGGAAACGGGCGATTTGAGCGACCATCGCGTGTCCGCTTACGGCTTTTCCGTCTCAGCAGAAACCAAGAAGGGATGGGCTTCCGGCCTGACCCAGAACCGTGAAGAAAACGGCCGTTATTACGTCAAAGGTATCAAGGGCGAAGACGGGCGCATTCAAGAAGGACATTGCGGAACGGCCGTTTGGGATAATGATCTCGAAGGCATCGTCGGCATGATTGTGATGGACGAATGGCGTGCCGGCGTTATCGCCAGCTTCCTCATCCCATCTGACAAATTAGTCGAACTGTGGGACGCATTGCCCACGCCAATGCCCCTCGCCAAACTGAATGAAGTCCCCCTGTTGCCAGAAGTGTTTGTTGAACGTGCGGAAGAAACGGCCGTTTTGAAAGAACTGCTGCTCAGCGACAAAAAACAACCCGTCGCCCTGTCTGGGCAAGATGGATGGTCTGGCATTGGCAAAACGACGCTGGCAACCGCCATCTCCCGTGATGCCCACATTCGCCGCGCCTTCCCCGATGGCGTTTTCTGGCTGGAACTCGGACAAAAACCAGACTTACCAAGCATCCAAGCTCATTTAGCCGAACTGCTTGACCAAGATGGCGGCATTTATTTCTACAAAGACGCACAAGAAGGGCGCGACAGTTTGCACGATCTTTTCGCTGACAAACGCTGCCTCATCGTGCTTGACGATGCGTGGAAACCAGCAGATGCGACCGCATTCGATGTACAAGATACCGATTCGCAGACTCAACTTTTGATCGTCACCCGCCGCGAAGGGTTGGCCGTTGAATTGGGCGTAACCGATTACAAAATCAGCGGCATGTCCGACACCGACGCGCTTGAATTGCTGGCCGTTCGTGCTGGTGAAGAGATTGACGAATTACCCGAATATGCGGCCGAAGTTGCCGCCGAATGCCATCATTTACCCTTCGCCCTCATTTTGGCCGCTGGGCAAGCAAAAGATGGCAGCGATTGGGATGATGTGCTTTCGTCGTTGCAAGAAGCTGGTTTACCAGAGGAATCGCTCGACGGTAAGGAAGACGACAATACCCCCCCCGCCGTCTCCAAATTCGTCGGCCATCCGCAAGAACCAAACATACGGGCGATTGATTCGACCGTTGACGGCTTATCGTCGCACGAGCGCACGGTGTACACGGTGCTATCCGTCTTTGCTGAAAACAGCGACGTTCCCGAAGCGACCATTCTCATGATTTGGGAAATGTTATTTGAAGCCAGCAACCGCGAATCCCGTCGCCTGCTGGAAGGATTGGAGCGCAAAGGATTGCTGAACATGCTCGGCGAATCGCCTCTGCGTCACATCACTTTCCACAGTATGCACCGCCTATATTTCAAAGAAAATGTGGACAATGTGCAAGCGTATCACAAGAATTTATTGGATGCGTACAAGGGATTGTGTCACGGTGAAGGATGGGCGAACGGGCCAGACGATGGCTACTTCTACCAAAATCTGCCGCAACATTTGCTTTCTGCCGGCCGCCAAAAAGCGTTGCAAAAACTACTGCTCAGTCACACATGGATGATTTCCAGCCTTAACGCCGACAGTGTGCGCCAGCTAATGCGGCCGTACCAACTATTAGTCGCCCGTAAAATCGCCAATCCATCCCACAAACAGGTGTTACGGGTGGTCAAACGGCTTTCGCGCCCCTTGACCTTACGAGAAGGCAACTGGGCGGACGATTTAGCGAAAGCGTTAGCCAACATGAAAGATAAAGATGGCGATTTGGAGAAGCTGATCAAGACGGTGAAAGTGTGGCGTGAAACGGCTTGGTTACGGCCGTTAATGGCGCACGCCAACAGCGGCGGCAAATCGCGGACGACATCGGGGCATGTCGATGCGGTTGGCAGCATGGTGATTACATCAGACGGCCGTTTTGCAATTTCGGCATCCAGTGATCGTACCATTAAAATTTGGGACATGGCTGGCGGGCAACGGCCACGCACGATGCAGGGGCATTATTGGGCGGTCACTTCGCTCGCGCTTCTGCCTGATGACAAGACGCTGGTCTCTGGCTCGTGGGATAACAGCTTGAAAATCTGGGACATCGAATCGGGTGATGAGTTGCACACGTTGTTGGGGCATAAACATCTGATTCATGATGTGGCGGTGTCGAAAGACGGCCGTTTTGCAGTTTCTGTCGCCCTCGATCAATCCACACGAGTGTGGAACATCCAACAGTACGGCGAAATTGGCGGTTACAGCGGCTACATGCCCAGCAGTAACGCGGTTGCGATTTCACCAGATGGAAAAACGGCCGTTATTGACATTCATAAAACCTTGCAGTTATGGGACATCGCTTCCGAAAAGATAACAAATGTGCTGAGAGGCCATTTCCACCTCATCTCATCGCTCCTGTACACGCCCGATGGCAGCATGATCATCTCTGGCTCATACGATCACACTCTGCGCTCATGGGACATCACCGATGGACAGACGATCAACACGTTTAGAGGTCACAAAGACCGTATTAACGATATTACGATTACCAAAGACGGCCGTTATTTAGCATCCGTCTCCGAAGATCGCAGCCTGAAAGTGTGGGACTTAGCCAACGGCAACGAAGAAGCGATAGCAACCTTCCAAGCTGGTGACGCACTCCGCTCCTGCGCCTTCGCCCCCGATGGGGTCACGATTGTCGCTGGTGATAAATCTGGCCGTGTGCATTTCCTGCGGTTGGAACTGCCTGCCAAAAAATAACCAAATAACCTTCGTAGAGCCGCCCCGCTGGGGCGGCTTTTTTGTTTTGCCGTGCAGGTGTGATGGGTAAAAACGGCCGTTTTATCTTGTATTGTCCCTGTTAATCCTGTATGATGTGCGTATTGACAGGCAAACATGATTCTACAAACCATTCAACAATTCATTACAGAAAACCAATATCGCCTTACTCGTCATGCGTGGGAAGAATGTCGTCATCGGCAAATCCAACTGCAAGATGTAAAAGATGCTGTTGGTGTCGGACAAATTATTGAAACGCATGTAGATGATTGGGGATTTGACTGTTATCTGATTGCAGGTGAACGTTTTAATGGCGATACGATTCATATTGCCTGTAAGATTGTGGGCGATATGTTGCAGATTAACACAGCATATTATCCACATGCACATTTATGGGAAAAAGATCGTCAACGCAAAAGAAGGTGAACTATGAGATGTGGAAACTGTAATTACGCACAAGTAGAAGCAACAACGACGAAACTGGAAGAATGGGATGGAAGTAACCTACTCGTAATTGATGAAGTCCCTGTGGAAAAATGCCCCCAATGTGGTGAAGAGTATTTCTCTCCCCATGTATTGGAAGAAGTTGAACGATTGCTGTTGCAATTACACACACCAACACCAAGGCAACCAGAAAAAGTTTTACAAGTCCCCGTATTTAAGCTGGCATTAGCTGTATAACCAGCCATTAACTTCCGATGACTCTACTGAAAAAAGGTGTTGAAACCCAAAAGTTCAACTTTTTGTCTCGACAGGATTTATGCCTTATTGGGTAAAAGTTGAACTTTTTTCAGTGGACTCTTCCGATGAGATCAAAAAAGCCGCTCTAATTAGAGCGGCTTTTCTCGTTTATTTAGACTTTGCGTTTTATTTTCCCTTCCTCTTCGCCCATGTATCCCGCAACCCAATCGTGCGATTAAAAACGAGCGCATCATCGGCCGAGTCAGTTTCATCCAGCGTGAAATACCCTTGCCGCATGAACTGGAACACCATTTCTGGCTTCGCTTCCGCCAACATAGGCTCCATCTTCACCCCATCCAGCACAACCAGCGATTCAGGGTTCAAATCAGCGATGAAATCGTCCTCCGCTTCGGGGTTTTCGGAGAGGAAGAGGCGGTCGTACAGCCGCACGGTGGCATCGACGGCGTGAGATTCGGAAACCCAATGGATTGTGCCACGCACTTTACGGCCGTCTGGCGACCGTCCCCCTTGTGATTCAGGATCATAACTGCACCGTAACTCAATCACATTCCCCGCCTCATCTTTGATGACTTCATTGCAGGTAATGTAATACGCGCCTAAGAAGCGCACTTCGCGGCCAATGCCCAAGCGGAAGAATTTGCGCGGTGGCTCTTCCATATAATCGCTTTGCTCCACATACAGCACCCGCGAAAACGGGATTTTGCGCGTTTCAGGGCGATTTACTTTGTCTTGCGGATAATTTGGCACATCAAACCATTCCACTTGCCCTTCTGGGTAATTTTCAACCACGACTTTCAGGGGCTTCAACACCGCCATCGCCCGTGCGGAGTTGGAATTGAGGTCGTTGCGGACGGCGTGTTCCAACATACCGACATCCATATGGCGGGGTGATTTGGACAAGCCAGTGGTTTTGCAAAAATCGCGGATGGCGGCGGGGGTGTAGCCGCGCCGCCGCATGGCGATGACTGTGGGCAGGCGCGGGTCGTCCCAGCCGTCCACATGGTTGCCTTCGACCAAGCGGCGCAATTTGCGCTTGCTGGTGATGGTGTGATTGATGCTGACGCGCCCAAATTCAAGCTGTTGCGGATGATGGATGCCGATTTTGTCCAAAAACCAGTCGTACAGGGGGCGATGGTTTAGATATTCGAGGGAGCAAAGCGAATACGTCACCCCTTCGATGGAGTCAGATTGCCCGTGCGCCCAATCGTACATCGGGTATATCTTCCACTTGTCGCCCGTGCGGTGATGGGGTTCGTGCAAAATGCGGTACATGACGGGATCGCGCATGTTGATGATCGGCGAGGCCATGTCGATCTTGGCGCGAAGCACCCGTGTGCCATTGGGGAATTCGCCAGCCGTCATGCGGGCGAAGAGGTCAAGGTTTTCGTCGATGGAGCGGTCACGATGGGGGCTGTTTTTGCCGGGTTCGGTCAATGTGCCGCGATATTCGCGGATTTCGTTCACATCAAGGTCGTCCACATAAGCATCACCCTGTTTGATGAGCTGAATCGCCCACTCGTGCAGTTGCCCGAAATAATCGGATGTGAAATAGAGGCGGTCTTCCCAATCAAAGCCGAGCCATTGGATGTCGTGCATGATGCCATCGACGTATTCGGTTTCCTCTTTGACGGGATTGGTGTCATCGAAGCGCAGGTTGCATTGGCCGCCGAACTCTTCGGCGATGCTGAAATCGGCGTAAATGGCGGTGACGTGGCCGATGTGTAAATAGCCGTTGGGTTCGGGGGGGAAGCGGGTGTGGACTTGGGAAAAACGGCCGTTTTCCATCTCGTTCTTAATGATATTGCGAATAAAATCAGTTGTTTGTGTTTCTTCTGTCATCATAGTCTCCTTGCAGTATAATATGGGCATTATTTTACTATGGATAATTGATAATTGATAATAACAGTACAGGTGACTGGCACTTCTACCAAAAGTGTTGAATAAAATGGTGAAGTTTGTTAAGTGCCTGTCACCTTTTGCAGATGGAGAATGGAGAATTGATGAATCAAACAACAAAGAAATGGCGGATCAGTGATGAGACCGTTTATATAACAATTTTACAAATGTGTGCGGCGGCTGGATTGGATGGCAACGTGCGCCCAGAAGATGTAGCGATGGAAATTCAGCGCGACGATTGGCAGTCGATTTTGAAACGGGTGCGGCTTTTTGCCAAACAATTGGCGCAAAGCGGCGATATTGTCATTCTGCGTAAAGGCAAAGTCGCCAACCCCGATGATGTGAAGGGGATGATTCGCTTGCAAATCAGCGAGAAATTTTTAGGTGTGTAGAGGCGTGGCTTTATGCCCGCCCATGATTGTATGAGTACGAAAAGGGCGACCACAAGGGTCGCCCCTACAATAGATAAGATGGAGTTTGTAGATGCGTAGACCGACAACCGATCAATTAGTCGCTCAGTTAAGCAAGAACTCCTTCTTTGCTGGCGTGGATGAAGATGTGTTGCGCCAAATGGCGGCCAGTGCCGTCTGGCGCACTTATGCATCGGGTGAAATTGTGTTACTGGAAGGTGAAGTGACGGCTGGTTTTTACTATTTACACTCTGGCTGGCTGAAAGTGGTGGCGATGTCGCCATCTGGCCGTGAACAGATCATCAGTTTTTTGGAAGCGGGGGAGACGTTTTATGAGGCGGGGGCGTTTACAAAACGGCCGAATATGGCAACGGCCGTTGCGCTTGAAGAGGCTGGTGTCTGGTTGATTGAACGGGAAGTGGTGCTGAGATTGGTACGAAAACGGCCGTTATTGGCAGAACTCCTCCTCGAACGCATGGCAAATCGACTGATGCACCTCGTTTCACTTGTCAGTGACCTTTCCCTGCGCCCTGTCACGGGGCGATTAGCACGGCTGCTGCTCGACAGTGCCGATGAAGACGGTGTACTCCATCGCCCGCGCTGGTATACGCAGGCGGAATTGGCCTCCCGCTTGGGAACCGTGCCAGACGTGGTGCAACGCACTCTGCGCGAACTGGAACGGGAAGGGGTAATTGAGGTGCAGCGGCGTAAAATTATTATTTTGGATCGGGAAGCGTTGGCCGAATGGGCGGAGTGATGTGATATACTTTTGGGAAATGGATATGTAACATCTCAATAACTTGGGGTAAAGACCTGACAGGTTTCATCAAGACCTCTTATTTTACACGAGTATCTTCGTAAAACCTGTCAGGTCTCCCCGAAATACTGAGAAGATACATGGATACCGCATAAAATATGGGATGGGGAGTTATATGGAACTAATTTTTGATTGGGATGCAAAAAAAGACAGGAAGAACATCAGAAAACATGAGATCACTTTTGAAGAAGCAAAAACGATTTTTTATGATGCGTATCTGATAACGTACCCAGATGAGCTACATTCTGATAATGAGGATCGTTTTATAAGTATCGGTTATTCAACGCACAGCAGAATCCTGCTTGCCATTCACACGGAGAATCAGGAAGCAGAAAATAGTACCGTCATTCGCATCATAAGTTGCCGAAAAGCGACACCTCTGGAGCGTGGATATTATGAAGAATAAAGATAATAAAGTGGAAGATGAAATGTTGCCAGAGTATGATTTTGCGGGCAAAAAAGGTATACGCGGAAAATATCATCAGGCGTATCGTCAAGGGCATACCGTTCGTATCCATGAAACGGATGGCACAGTGAATGTGCATTACTTCACATTAGAAGATGGGGCTGTACTGCTAGCACCAGACGTTCGTGCATATTTCCAAACATCAGAAAGCGTGAATGAAACTTTGCGCTCTCTGATTGCATTGGCTCCTGTAAAGAAAACATCAGAGAATGTACTCGTTATGGCATAAAATTATTGTTTTGGATCGGGAAACATGAGCGGCGTGAGAACCATTGACAACTAACTGACTCGCCCTGAATATAATTGATATATTGAGGACAGAAAACGGCCGTTTTACCTTCAACTGTAGTAAGAATAGAATGGAAACAGATGTCCAAAAACTTTAATGAAACAAAATGGCACGCCTACACATCATCAACCGAAACGATGCGAACATGGGCAACGCGCATCGACTGCTACGAAGATGTTCCCGATGAATTCAAGTCCGCATTTCCCGAATCCATAGAGCCATTCCCCTACACCCTGTTTCTTCCCAAAGACACAAATTCCAAATCCAGACAAGAAACAAGCAAACTGATTTGCCTGCACGACGGGCGATTTACGCTGTTCACCAGCCAACAAGATAAGTTGCAAACCATATCAAGCCCGTTTGCCGATGTGATTTATTTGGAGCGGGGCAAGGTCTTGCTCAATTCGTGGCTGATGATTAGTACACTGTCAGAAACGGCCGTTTTGCAATTTAACACGACGAATAATCATCTGTTCCAACCCATTATCGACCAAATCAGGCGGGGGATGGTTCAGCAAGCCGCCAACGAAGGGGATGGCATTCCCGATCTGTCCGCGTTCGACTACCTCGACAAAATCAACTTCAAATATATGAATTACGGCCGTTCCAGCATCCGTGATGGTGACGACGTGATTGATGTAACCTACCAGCCAGAGCAAGATGTTCAGGCGATCAACTTCTTTGGTAAAACGCTTTACCGTCGCTACAAAACAAGTCATCTCACCATTTTAACAACGCAAGAGTTGATTTTAATCAGGGAACATCAGCCTGTTCGCAACAATTTTGACCCGACCAATGGCGGTGTTTTCATCTATATTCCACGCTGCAAAATAGAAGGGATTTCGTTCATTTCCGAGCAAGAGGGTGCGCTTTCCACGATGAATATCAGCTTACCAAAAGATGGGCGATTGGCTGTTGACTATACAGTGGGTATTGATGGATTGAAGGCGGTGACGGGGTAAAACGGCCGTTGACTCCCCCTACACACGACTGGCAACAGACAGTTTCTCCGTTGCCCATTGATTAATACTTTTACCACTCAACATAGCCGCTCTATCCACAGCCGCATGTGTTGCCGATGGAACACGCAACATAATTCTGCCAGAGTACGCTTTTTGCGGACTTTCTCCTCGTTCTGCACAACTTTCCAAATAAAAATCTATAGCTTCTTGAAAAGCGTGTCGTACTTGGGCAACATCATCCCCATGAAAAGTTATGATGTCCTGAATACCTGCCACACGACCAACAAAACATTCATCCTCATCACTATATTCAATACGAGCGGCGTATCTTTTATAACGCATAGGTTTCATGGCTTAATCTCCATCTTCTCCAAAAATTCGCGTGCAATACGAACCTGATATGGCTTTGCTTCTTTTCGCGGATGAGGGCGGTGAAAGTCAACCCTCAACCCGTGCATCTTAAATGCAACCCGTGAACCGCGTCCCTCAATCGTCTCGCACCCAATCGCTGCAAAAAGGGCTTCAATCTGCCGCCATTCGATATTGCGCGACACAGGATTGACAAAAATTGCGAAGAGCGTTTTACGGTGTTTACTATTCATTCTCTACATGATAGCAATATATGCCATCACTTGCAATGGAAAAACATCCCCCGTTTTCAGTTGATTGTTCACTGTTGGCTGTTAATTGTTTCCTTCCCCTACTTCACCAACGCCTTCGTCAACACCTCCGCCAACGAACGGCAACCGATAATTTCCAACCCTTTCGGCGGCTTCGCCATCTGCTTGAGAGCCGATTTTGGCGCGACACATCGCTTAAACCCCAATTTAGCCGCCTCCTTAAACCGCGATTCTAATTGGCTGACAGCGCGTAGTTCGCCGCTCAACCCAATCTCGCCCACAAAGGCCATGTCGGCATGAACAGGGCGATCACGCACGCCGCTGGCGATGGCAACGGCGACGGCCAAATCGGCGGCGGGTTCGTCCACTTGCAAACCGCCGATCACATTGATGAACACATCCTTATCATGCAATTTAAGATTGACACGACGGGATAAAACGGCCGTTAATAACAACAACCGATTATAATCAATCCCATTCGCCGTGCGGCGCGGGTTGGAAAACGTCGTGTCGCTGGCGAGGGCTTGTACTTCTACCAGTAACGGCCGTGTTCCCTCCATCGTCACCGCGATGGCCGATCCGGGCGCATTCGCCTGCCGCTCCGCCAAAAACGCCTCCGACGGATTCGGCACTTCCACCATGCCGCGCTCCACCATTTCAAACACGCCGACCTCATTTGTCGCCCCAAAGCGGTTTTTCACCCCGCGCAACAGCCGGTAGCGATGGAATTGGTCGCCTTCCAAATACAGCACCGTATCCACGATATGCTCCAGCACACGCGGCCCCGCAATCGCCCCATCTTTGGTCACATGCCCCACCAAAAAGATGGTCACGCCCGTCGTTTTGGCGATTTCCTGAAAACGCCCCGCACATTCGCGCACTTGGCTGACACTGCCGGGCGATGAGGATTTGTCCTCCACATACGTCGTCTGGATGCTGTCCACAATCGTCATTACGGGCTTCAGTTCGGCAATGTGGGCGGCGATGGCGTTCATGTTCGTTTCGGTCACGAGGAACAGATCATTCGCCTTGACTTTGAGCCGATCCGCCCGCAATTTAATCTGATTGGCACTTTCTTCGCCCGAAATGTAGAGGACAGTGCCATGCGCGTTGGCGACCATCACCGCCACATCAAGTAGCAGTGTTGATTTGCCAATACCGGGATCACCGCCCAGCAAAATGAGCGAGCCAGGCACGATGCCGCCGCCCAACACCCGCGACATTTCGGTAAGTGGAATCTGCATCCGCTCAAAGCCATCGGAAGTGATTTCGGCCAGCCGTTGTGGTTTGCTGGCGGCGTGGGCGCGGACGGCGCGACTGTTTTTGGGAGAAACGGCCGTTTCTGCCACCTCCACCACCTCTTTCATCGA
>CAYSDT010000022.1:11032-13538 GCA_964429835.1 uncultured Ardenticatenaceae bacterium
CATGATTGATTGGTATGGTGTTTTAACGGCAACTTTATGGATTTCTGGCACAGCCTTGTTATTGGCTGGGTTTAGTTATCAATACTGGTTGGCGGGGGAAGAAAAACGGCCGTTACGCGAACAACTCAGCCAACCATCATTTCTTTGGGTGTTCTATATTTCCATGATTTTAATCGGCATGGGGCTTGCAGGCTCAAGTACACGATGGTGGGAAACGGCCGTTTGGATCGTTTTCATCATCTTCAATATCATTAACCTTTTTCAATTATCACATCCACTAACACAGGAGTAACGACTACTTGGATAACGAAATCAAAAAATACGCCTCTATTATTTGGCACTGGGCATGGCTCATCATTCTGGGCGCAGTAGTCGCTGGCGGCGTTGCTTATGTGTACAGCCGCAGTCAAACCCCCATCTACAGCGCATCCGCCCGCCTGCTTATCGACGAAGCCCCTGGCAGTAATACAGGCAACGAATACTCCCAACTTTTGTTGGAACAGCAGATGGCGGCAACATACATTGAGTTAATTCTTACCCGCCCCGTCATGGAAGAGACGATTGAACGGCTTGGTTTAGACCTTACGGCAGGTGAACTCTCTGGTCGTGTAAGCGTCAATGTCCCACTTGATACCCAAATCCTCATCATCACCGTCAACGATACCAGCCCATCACGGGCGGCTAAACTTGCCAACACCATCGGCGAAGTTTTTACCGACCAAACCGAAGCACGCGAAAGTCTGCGCTACGCTGGCCCAATCGAAAATTGGCAAACCCAGTTAGAAGAAATTGCACAAGATGTTGAGGCGATTGAAACGTCTATCAACCGTGCTATCGGCGGTGAATCAGCAGAAGAGTTGGCGGCCATCTCCCTGTTGGAAACACAGCTAAAGGAGACCCAGATTCGGTATACAGATGCGTTTAACAATTTGAACGAATTACAAATTGCACAGGCAAAGGAGAGTAGTAACCTTGTTCCTGTCGAATCGGCACTTATTCCCCAGCGGCCAATTAGTCCGCGTGTACGAACGAATACTTTGCTGGCAACGGCCGTTGGTGCAATGTTGGCCGTCGGCATTATTTTTCTCGTCGAATACATGGATGATACTGTTAATACACCAGATGATGTCACCCAAGTGACTAATCTATCCACCATCGGAGCTATCGCTAAATTTGATCATGATGAAGACGTGATGGGTAGTCGGTTAATTACAAAAAATACACCACGCGACCCTGTTTCAGAGGCGTATCGCGTTATCCGTACCAATCTCAGCTTCTCAACCGTCGATGATGATCTGAATAATATGCTGGTCACCAGTTCTGCCCCAAGTGAAGGGAAGTCAACAACGGCCGCTAATCTGGCTATCGTCATGGCACAAACAGGCAAGCACGTTATTCTGGTTGATGCCGATTTAAGACGACCTGTGCAACATAAAATTTTCGATTTATCCAATAATCGCGGCTTAACAACCGCCATATTGGATACAGAAGCCAATATCGACGAACATATTAACGATAGCGGCATCAGCAACCTACGCATTATGACCAGCGGCCCCATCCCGCCAAATCCATCAGAGTTGCTTAGTTCGCAACGTATGGAGCAACTGTTAGACATGCTGCGCGAACATTCAGATTTTGTTATTTTTGATACCCCGCCCGTGCTGACCGTCACTGATTCATCCATTTTAGCCACCAAAGTAGGTGGCACACTATTAGTCGTTGACACAGGCAATACACGTCGCTCAACATTAGCGCAAGCATACGAACTGCTCAATAACAGTGGCGGTCGTGTATACGGTGTACTCTTAAACCGCCTAAAACCATCCCGCCGTGGCTATTACAATTACTACTATTACAGCCAATATCAATATGAAGATGGCAATCGACAGAAAAGATTAACATCTAAGAAAAGCAGGCTTCCAAAATGGATGCAACGATAGTTAAGTCCACTGAAAAAAGTTCAACTCTTCGTCATAATGGAGAAATTCCTGTCGAAAGTAAAAGTTGAGCTTTTGCCCTCATAATGACCGATACTCAGCAAAACGGAACAAAAAATGGCGCATCTACATGGATGTTGCTTGGGATGGGTGTACTATGGATTTTATTCGCCATTGGGATACCGTTATATCAACGTGACCACTCTGGAGATATTGAAATTGAGTGGACGACGGAAACGGAACAGCAAACGGCTGGATTTTATCTATACCGCAGTGAATCTGAAGATGGGGAGTTCATCCGCATCAACGATGAGATGATTCCGGCTCAGGGCAGTGCTGTTTCTGGTGCAAGTTACACTTACATTGACCAAAACCTGCCATCTGGTGTAACCTATTATTACTTGCTTGAAGAGATTGAGTATGATGCGTCTGCTCACAAATATGAAGAGGATATATTCTCGCATGACGTACCAACAACAACATGGTGGGTTTTATTATTGAGCGGCATTAGCGCGTTAATTGGTTTTGCCCTGCTGATGATGGGCATTAAAGAAACACGTCGTACCTGA
>CAYSDT010000022.1:13638-14842 GCA_964429835.1 uncultured Ardenticatenaceae bacterium
CAGATCCGTGTTTTGAATAAGGCGGGGTCTTTTATTTGGGCATTATTGGCTGATGGCGAGACGGTGGCGGATATTCCGCAACATCTGGTCAACCGTTATGACTTAACTACCGAACAGGCAACGGCCGATGTTGACGTTTTTATTTTAGATTTACATAATCGTGGTTTATTAACGGAATGAGATGATTATGTAAATATACGGAAAGTATCTTATGAATAAACGTGCTTATGTTTCTCTCACATTCGCTTTTTTAATCGGTTTGTTTCTCGTTCAACTGTTTATTAGCTCAATTGCATCACCAACGGCCGTTTCCGCCACAACAATCAGCCGCCAAACGGCCGTTTCCATCCAAAACGACACCCCGTCCCAATTACAATTTACACTGCACACGGCAACGGCCGTTAACAGTGATGGATTCGTGCAGATTGATGGTTTAGACCAGCGTACACAAATCGCTGGTGAACCAGTATTGCCGTATTACAGCACATGGATCGCCTTGCCGCCGAACGGAACGGCCGTTGTCAATGTAAAAACGGCCGATTTGCAAATGATGGGAAAAACGGCCGTTTCCCCCGCCATTGGTGAGCAACCAGATGTTGCCGCGTGGGCGGCATTGAACGGTGAGGAGTTGCCAGATCAGCCGCTTGTACACGAAACTGAACAAACGGCCGTTTATCAGCAAAACAAACTGTACCCCGCCGCCGCCTACGACCTTTCCGAGCCAATGCACCTGCGCGATTTACGGTTGGTTGAACTGCGGCTTTATCCCGTGCGCTATAATCCTGTGACCGATGTGATGGAGCAAGTCGGGCAGATGGATGTGACCGTTTCCATTTTGGGGGCGAGTGATGAAGGTGTGGAAAAACGGCCGTTTAACCCCAACGACTCCCAAACCACCGCCTTCGCCGACCACATTTTGAACTACGAACAAAGCAAAGCGTGGCGACATTTCCCAACAGCACAAGCCAGTGACATTCAGCTCCCCATCGGTCAACAAACCTTCAAAATCGCAGTAGACGAGGATGGTCTTTACGACATCACCCCCACGCAACTCGACCCCGCGCAACTCGGCAACATCAACCCGCAAGCCATCGAAATGATGTATCGTGGGCAATCGGTCGCTTACGACATTGTGAACGACAATGGCGACACCACTTTCGACGCAATTGAAAGAATCCGCTTTTATGGTTGGGCTTTTGACAGC
>CAYSDT010000023.1:0-14560 GCA_964429835.1 uncultured Ardenticatenaceae bacterium
CTTGTCACCACAGCTTTATCACCGCTCATATCGCTCAACCCAGCAGGGGTTTTGGCGAAGAAGTCGGCGATAATCGCACGCTGACGGTTCTCATCCAACGCCTCGCCAACAAGTTTGTTGGCAGCAGCAATAGCAAGGGATGAAATCTGTCCACGCATGTCAGACAAAACACGATCCCGTTCTTCTCCAGCGGCGGCGGCAGCGGCATCGACAGTCGCTTTCGCATCTTCGTTCGCTTTCGCTTCAATCGCTTTGGCGGTCTCTTCGGCCTGCACTGTCGCATTGGCGCGAATTGTCGCCGCTTCACTACGCGCTGCGTCTAAAATTTTCTTTGATTCAGCGTCAGCGTTGTCACGCGCCACGGCCGCTTCACGAGCATCTTCCAACCCTTTGGTAATGCGGGCTTTGCGCTCATCCAATGCCTTCAACATAGGTTCATACAAATATCCTTTCATCACCATAAATAAAATGATAAAGAGGAGGATTTGCATCCCCAAAAAACCAAGATTAATACCTAATGCTTCCATAATTTAACCCTCACTTACAAGTTATTGTATTTTCAAGAAATCAAAACGGCGATTATTTACGCCACAAAGATAAGAATGAGGGCGACAACGAGCGCATAAATGGCGACAGCTTCAGCCAAAGCCACACCCAAAATCATGTTACTCATAATCTGTCCAGCCGCATCGGGGTTACGGGCAATACCTTGCACCGCGCCAGCAACAACAATACCTACACCAGCACCAGCACCGATGGCACCAGTCATTGCCAGTCCCGCGCCTAAAAATTTCAAACCCTCTCCAATTAAACGAGCTGCTTCTACATCCATAATAAAAATCCTCCAAAAGATTCTTTAGTTATTTTTTTATTTTCCCAAACTAAGTATTGGGAATGTTTTTACTTTTTGAAAGTAATTTACAATCTGCCCGCTTCTTTTTCACGGGCAGATTACTTACTTAAATTATAAATTAGTGTTCTTCTTCGTGACCATGCCCTTGTGTTGCACCAGCCATAAAGGTCAATGTCAACAGAGCAAATACAACGGCCTGCAAAATGCCTACGCCAAATTCAAGATGGTAGAAGACGATGTTGGCTACGGGAGCTAAGTTGGCAATAACAGCCAACAAGACCGCACCCGCAAAGATGTTACCCAAAAGCCGGAAGGCAAAGGAAACGATCTTAAATAGCTCACTGATAAACTCCAGTAAACCAACACCTGAATCCATGACAGCAAGCGGGTTCTTGGAAATCGCTTCGCCATCCCAGACAAAGAATTTCTTCCAATACTTCATCCCCTGTGCTTTCATCCCATAATACTGGGTCATCACAACGGAGATGATGGCTAATGCCAATGTGAAGTTAAGGTCAGTTGCGGCTGAACGAAGGAATGGAACGATTGTCCATTGCGCGTCTTCTGGTGCTTCACCATCTTCGTCGGGGCGTGCTTGCAACAAGAAGATGGATCTTTGCAGATTCCCTTCTCTCAACGCTTCCGAGGCAAGTTCCGCTTCGTGCGCTGCTGCTTCAGCCTCATGTTCGCTGCTGCCAGCAGCTAAGGCCGCTGTTTCGGCCTGATGAGCGCGTAATTCAGGCATTTTTTCCCATTTCCCAACGGACTCAAAGCCAGGAAGGATGCCCATCCAGTTGGATACCACAATCCATAAAATGATGGTCATAAAGAAGGGGAAAAAGTTCCGCGTCCATTTACCAGCAGATTGTTCTACATACCCATAAGCCCCTTCAATTATCATTTCAAAGAAATTATAAAAGCCAGTGGGAACCTCATCGGCCGTGCGTGATTTCGGCTTTAATGCAAGAGCCATTACGAGAAGAACAATAAAGGTCAACATCGTAGCCATAAATGTATTTGTTATGCCAATGCCCGCTACGGTAAAGACGACCTCACCTGGCAATTGGATATAGGGCAATACAGGCGAGAACGAAAAGTCTAACCCTAGCAAGCCGCTAATCGGATCCTTCCCCATGACACCGCCAAACAGTACCAAGAGAAGAACGCTGATATAAATCACATTCCGTTTTTTCATATTTCTATGCTTTCCTCCGTTTCCTTTTCCTTAACTTCAAAACTTTTCTGGGCACGGCTAACGGCCGTTAAGCTAATCCGCACAGTCAAATACAAAGCGACTGGTACGCTGCCAACCATCAAGAAAACTGTAAATAATGCTTGTGTACCCAGGAATTTATCGAGTAATAATCCTATGCCCAATGCTATAAAAACAATGAACACAATCAAGCAGCCAACTTGCCCAACAACACCCGCAAGTACAGCTGCTTGATTAATTTCTTCTTTATCTTTCATTTTCCACCCAAAACGCAAGTTTGCGGATTATATCACAAAGGATATGGTGGGCAATTTGGTAAAATTAGACCTGACAGGTTTTCAAAAACCTGTCAGGTCTAATTTTACCCACCCAAGGCGAAGAACGCCGTAGCTGCCTCTTGTGTCCATAGGTATGCCGAATTTGCAAACACACCAAGATAAATAATAATGATGAACGATATTCCCAATCCAATCCATGCAGGGCGGGAAACGGGAATCGGTACATCTTCTTTATCTGTGGGATAAAGGTAAATGTATTTGAGAACGCCCAAATAGTAATACAAGGCAACAAAAGCGTTAAGCAAGCCAATCAATGCCAGCCACCACAATCCTTGATCAACGGCCGCTCTAAAGATGAAGAATTTGCCGAAGAAGCCCGCTGTCGGCGGGATGCCGCTCAATGAAAGCAGAGCGAACAGCATAATCAAAGCCAGATAAGGTGAGCGACGGCTCATTCCATTAAAGTCTGACAATTCGTCGGCACCAGCATCTTTCGCAACCAGTGCAATCACGCCAAAGGCGGCGATGTTAGTGAAGACGTACATCAACAGGTAGAACATGGACGCGCCCGCACCTTCAGGAGTAAAGGTCACAACACCGATGAGCAGGTAGCCCGCCTGTGCAATGCTTGAGTAGGCCAGCATCCGTTTGATATTTGTCTGTGAAATGGCGGCAAAGTTGCCCAATGTCATCGAGATGATGGCAATGGCGACTAACATCGCCCACCAGAAGCTCTCTTCGCCCGGAATGCCAACTGCGCCAGAAGCGAATACGCGGAAAAGAACCGCGAAGCCAGCCGCTTTGGAAGCGGTAGACAAGAAGCCAGTGAATGGTGTGGGAGAACCCTGATACACATCGGGAGTCCAAAAATGAAGTGGGACGGCCGATATTTTGAAACCAAAACCGACAAAAATCATAACGGCCGAAAGCAAGAGAATTGCATTGGCTTCCGCAGGAATAGTGGCAGCAGACCCCATCACCATCGCCCCAATTTCATAGATATTGGTTTGGAAGGTGAGGCCGTAAAGAAGGCTCATGCCGTAAAGCATGATACCCGTCGCAAATGCACCATAAACAAAGTATTTCAGACCCGCTTCGACAGAGCGTTCGTCATCAGTATAGAAGCCTGCGAGTAAGTAGGATGAGATACTGGCTGTTTCCAAAGCGACATACAGCATGATCAAATCAGAGGAAGCGGCCATCAGGCTGAAACCAATCGTTGCCGAGATGAGCAAGGCGTAGTATTCGCCGCGTTGCAAACGCTCTTCGTCGATGGACAGCAAACTGGTGATGATGAGCGCGGAGAGGAAGATGACACGGAACACGAGTGTAGCCATATCACTACGAATCATGCCGCCCCACATTATACTCTCTGCCAAGCCAGCTTGTGCATCAGGAACGCCGTAGAACCATAAGCCAACGGTTGTAAGCAGGATGGCAAATCCGCCCCATGCGGCCAGCATCCCCACATCACGAGGTGATGCTGATTTGTTTAGCTTGTTATAGAAGAGAACAAGCATTAACAGTATTAGTAAAAGTAATTCTGGCACAAGGGCCAGTCCCCATTCAAGGGTAACGTCTGGACTCACTTATGCACCTCCTAACCAGGTGATTAGATTCATAGCAATGGCCTGTACAGAGTCAATCATTGTAAATGCAGGTTGTGCTTCGTTCAGTCGTTCCACCACAGGAATCATCGCTGATTCAACGATGGGGACGATGATTGCGGGATAAACACCAATGACAATTAAAATGGTCGAAAACATGACCAATGTAAATTTGTCGATGGCGCGTATGGGGCGCATATCATGCCATTTTTCGGCTTCGTACTCACCGAAGAAGACATTACCGATAGCGCGAACGATATATGCGGCGGTAATGATAATGGCAAGGGCGGCAACGAGGGCAATATATGGATAGTAGTTAGCAGGGTTCAAGCCAAAGACAGCCGAAGAACCTAAGTCAAGCGAACCACCTTTCCATACGCCAACAAAAATCGGGAATTCGGCGATGAAGCCCGATAGACCAGGCATACCCATCGAAACCAAACCACCGATGATGAAAGCAACGGCCGTCCACGGCAACACCTTCATCATACCGCTTAGCTCATTCAAATCGCGTGAATGGGCGCGGTCGTAAATCATACCGACAACGGAGAAGAAGAGGGCGGTCATAATACCATGACTAACCATCTGCACCCCTGCACCAGTGAAACCGATGAGTGCCATTGAAGCGAAACCCATCGAAACCAAGCCCATGTGACTGACACTGGAATACCCAATCAGGTATTTCATATCTGTCTGCCGCATGGCGACAAATGCACCGTAAACGACGTTGATGAGCGTCAGGAAGATGATGAACGGCATCCAATAAATTGTGCCTTCGGGCAAAATTTGAATGCCGACGCGCATGGAAGCGTATGCGCCGAGCTTCATTAACACACCAGCATGAATCATGGAAACGGCCGTTGGTGCAGCCACATGCCCATCAGGAGACCAGTTATGGAACGGGAACACACCCGCCAAAATGCCGAAACCCATAAAGAGCGGCATAAACCACTTAATCTGATCGCTGAATGCAAAATGAACCTCAGACCAGACCCGCAAATCGAACGTGATTGGCAGACCCTGCTCTGGCAGTTTGAACATCAGTACCAAGAAAGCGATAAAGGAGATAAAACTACCAATAAGCAAGAACAATGTCAGCTTCATCGCTGCATATTCTCGCCGCTCCTTCCAGCCCCAGATGACGATCATGATGTACATCGGCAACACAGCCAGTTCGTAGAAGAAGAAGAGCAAGAAGCCATCCACCGATACGAACACGCCTTGCACGCCAGCCACAAGCAACATGAAGAACGCATAAAACTCACGCGGGCGATCATCAATGCCCCATGAAATGAGTACACCACCAAGCCCCACGATTGATGTCAACAACACGAGCGTGGCACTCAAGCCATCTACACCCATGATATAGTTGATACCAATGCTTGGAACCCACGGATGCTCTTCCATGAACATGAGGGTGTCAGCCCAACGTGCATCTGGTGCTGGCAGATTCTGATTAAAGGCGATGTACACATATGCTGAGAGCATCACCCCAATAATCATGGTTGCCAGACCAAGCATCCGCGCGTTTTCACCGCGCTCTTTTGGCAGCATCAAAATCACAGCCGCCGCCAACAGTGGCGAAAGCGTTATGATTGATAAAAACGGAAAATTCAGAACATCCATATGCCCTAACCTAAAATAAACTTATCTGAGCCTTTGAAAAATCACCGTAGGGGCGACCCTTGTGGTCGCCCAAAATAGGGCGGGTACAAAACCACGCCCCTACAAATGGAATCTCAAAGAACCATCATTATTAACCAAGACCAAAAATAGATTTGGTCACTGTATCATTGATAAAAACGAGTACCCATTGCGGCCAAATGCCCAACGTGAGCATCAAGACCATCAACGGCCAAATAACCATATGCTCGCGAAGCGTCATATCCTTCAAGCCCATCCACTCTTTCTTCACTGGCCCGTGCAAGGTTGTACCTAATGCTTTCAAAATGTAAGCACCTGTCATTAACAGACCAAGCATGGAAAGCGCAAGTTGAATGGTGAATATATCCCAACTGCCTTGTGCAACCATGTACTCGCCGACAAAGCCGTTCAAGCCCGGTAAACCAAGTGAGGACATACTGGTGAACAAGAAAATAGCACCGAATACAGGCATAATCGCCCATATACCGCCATATTTCTTTAATTCCAGTGTATGCGTTCGCTCGTAGAGTACACCGACAAGGAAGAACATCGCCGCCGCCGATATGCCATGATTGAACATCTGCATTACCGCGCCATTGGTTGCCATAATTGCATCACCCGCAATTTTGGGGTCAGCGAAGGTATCAACACGGCCGTATGTGTACGCCGTCACCGCCAAGCCAAGCACAACGAAACCCATATGATTGATAGAAGAGTACGCTACCAATCGTTTGAAATTCCATTGCCCAAAGGCGGCGTAACCACCCATGACGATGCTCAACATACCAAGCGTTGCCAATGTGCCAGCCGCCCAATTCGCATGTTCGGGGAATAGCGGAATAACCAGACGCAAGAAACCATACGCGCCTAATTTCAGCAGCACACCAGCCAACATCATCGAACCAGCGACGGGGGCTTGCGTATGTGCATCAGGCAACCATGTATGGAACGGCCAGATGGGAACTTTGATAGCAAATGCCAGCACGAATGCCCAAAAAGCGATGTTTTTGAACGCCCAAACCGATATACCCGTTCCAGCCAATGTCGCATCGGCTGGCAGATTTACCCATACATCCATCAATTCAATGATGTCATATGTGCCAGTCGCCAAACCCATGACCTGAATCGACAGAAGCAAACCCAAACTGCCCGCCATCGTGTAAATCATAAATTTGAATGATGCGTAATTCCGGTCTGCCCCACCCCATAAACGGATGAGGAAGTACATGGGAACAAGCCCAAATTCCCAGAAAATGAAGAAGATCAACAGGTCAAGTGAAGCAAATAAGCCTAACATCGCCATTTCCATGATGAGGAAAAGGAACATGTACATCTTCACTTTTTCTTTGATATTGAAGGATGCCAAAATTGCCAACGGTGTCAACATCGTCGTCAGCAAGAACATGACAAGGCTAATGCCATCGAGTCCCATGTGGAAACTCGATCCAAGTGCGGGGAACCATTCCGCCTGCACTTCAAAAGCAAAACCGCCGCCATAGCGGAACTCCGCGTTATAGTTAAACCATAACAGTAGCGTCCCAATCAACGGCACAAGACTTAATAAAAAGGTCAGCCGTCGAATTGTGTTCGTCGCATCATTGGGCAACATCAAAATGATGAGTCCCGCCAATGCTGGGAAGAACACAATGAACGCAAGGAGATTATCTTGAATAAATTCCATCGGGTCTCCTAATGGTTATTGAAATATCTGGTCGAACCAGCCATAGTTAATTGCCAATACAACAAAGGCCAATGCTGACGCGATCAGGGTTGATACGAGAACGTACTCTTGCATCCGACCAGTCTGCAATTGGCGCATTGAGGCGGCCATTGCCAAGAATTGATCTTTGACCCAATCGACACCATCGCCAAAGACTGCCATCTCGAAGGCGCGGACGTAACGGCCGAAGCCGTAGAAAGCGCGGGCAACAAGGTGAATAATGCCGTCAATGAATCCTTTATCAATCCATTCATACACGACGGTTTCGGAAACGAAAATTGTCGGTTGAATGAGAACGGTGTCGTACAACTCATCCCAATACCATTTGCGATTGAGGAAGGTGTGCAACGGGCCAAGTGCTTTGATGAGGGGGTCTGCTTGCCCTTGTACTAATGGTTTACGGCCGTACATCAGCCAACCAAAGAACAATCCACCCAGTGCAACGGTAAGTGATGCGATTAAGGGTAGCCATACAAAATCAAAAGCGGCGATTGCATAACTGTGACCAACCAATCCCATTTCGGATAAGTGGTGCAGTGTCGAATGCACTGTTGCGCCAATGATGTGATGGGCATAATTATTATCAAGCAACGGGCCAAGAATTGGGAAATCTTCGGGAATACCAGCCCAGCCTGCGATAACAGCAAAGAAAGCCAACCCAATCAAGGGGAAGGTCATAAAATTACTGCTTTCTTGTGCGTGTTCAGCCAACGGCGTGCGTGCCTTGCCAAAGAAGGTCATGCTAATTTGACGCATGGTATAGAAGGCGGTCAAGAAAGCGGCAAGAGCCAATGCGACGAGAACCATCAAGCCAATGGCGTTGCCTTCGTGATTGTAGGCGTACCATGCACTGGCGAAAATTTCGTCTTTTGACCAGAATCCAGCGGTAATAAAGGGGAGGCCAGAGAGTGCCATGCCACCAATGAGGAATGTCCAGAAGGTGATGGGCATTTTCTTCCGCAAGCCACCCATATAGCGCATATCCTGTGGATCTGTGTGGTGGTCGTGGACGTGGTGTGCGCCATGTTCCATGCCGTGAATGACGGAACCAGAGGCGAGGAATAGTAGTGCTTTGAAGAATCCGTGCGTGATTAAGTGAAAAACGGCCGCTACATAAGCCCCCGTTCCAATCGCCGCAATCATAAATCCCAATTGGGAGATGGTTGAATAGGCAAGCACGCCCTTCACATCGTTTTGAGCAACGGCAATCGTAGCCGCCATCAGAGCGGTAAACGCGCCGATACCCGCGATTATCCATCCCACAGGTACGCCACTTTCTGGCCCTGCGCCAACAGCGAGGAGCGGGAAGATGCGAATGCTCATGTAGACACCAGCAGAAACCATCGCCGCCGCATGGATTGTCGCGCTGACAGGGGTTGGCCCCTCCATTGCGTCGGGAAGCCAAACGTGCAACGGCCATTGTGCCGATTTACCAACTGTACCAGTGAAAAGAAGCAGAGACATAATCCCAAGTGCAGTTGCGCCAACGCCTGCTACGGCGTGTTCCAAACTGTGGGCTGACAACGCTTCGGCAAAATTAAATGTGCCAAAAACACGGTAAAAGAAGACGATACCGAGTAACATGATGACATCGGCTACACGGGTCGTCATAAATGCTTTGATGCCAGCTTTACGCGGGGAGATATGGGGAATATCATCTTCGCCAATGTCGTAGTCGCGTGCGTACCAGAAGCCGATAAGGGAGTAGGAGCAGAAGCCCATAATTTCCCAACCAACGAATAGCATAAGCAGGTTGTCAGCGACAACGAGCAGTAACATCGCGCCCGCAAAAAGGCTCATGAAGGCAAAAAAGCGGGACAAGAGGGGTTCTTCTTGCATATGGTTGGGGACACCCAGCACTTTGCCGAGTGGTTGTCCCCAGTTATGGTAGCCCACGCTGTAGATGAAAATCATCGTGATAGCAAAGGTGACCATAATGAGCATAACGGCCGTTAATGGATCAACAGCCACCCCCATTCTCAACCAATTATCCGCATTACTCCCAAATGGAAGCCACGCGATGGAATCGGCGATGACGGTGGGATGCTCTTCTAAATGATGCACATCCTCGGCAAAGACATTAAGCGCCACCGTCCAGCCCAATATCAGCGATGAAAACACACCAGCCCATGCCAGCATCCAACTCAACGTGCGACTGCGATTCGTAAACAACGTAATCACAAAGAACGCGAGTAACGGACCAACTGGTATAAGCCAGGTTAATGTCGTCAAAAGTTCTTCACTCATAAAAATCTCTCACAATTATAGAAGAGACCTGACAGATTGCCTGCGGCAAAACCTGATAAGTCTTTCTTAATCTTGTTTAATTCCTCAACACATCCAACTCTTCAGCAACAACTGAATCGCGGTTGCGATAGACCGAAATGATTAGTGCCAGACCAACGGCCGCTTCTGCCGCCGCCACTGCCAAAACAAAGACAGCCCACGCCATACCAACAGAACGATCTGGGGTCAAATAACGCCAAAACGTAACCAAATTGATATTGACTGCGTTCAGTAGTAACTCAACGGACATCAAAATCGCAACTGTATTGCGACGTGCCATCACACCATATAAGCCAATCGAAAAAAGAGCGGCTGCAAATAGCAAATACCAAGACATCGGAATCATGCTTCATCCTCCTTTAGGCGGGGTTTGGCGATGAAAATTGAGCCGACCAGTGCGGCCAACAGCATCACAGATGCAACTTCAAATGGAAGCACATAAGCGTTCGGGCTGACAAATGATTGCCCCAAAGCGACTACGCTGTTTTCCAAAATAGCTGGATCGACAGGTGTTATTGTCGCCAGCATTGCATCGGCAGGCGTTGTCGGCCAGTAGCTGATGAAAACATAAGCGACGAGGACGAAGAAGGCAACGGCCGTAAACAGGGACAACCCTGCTTGCGAATTAAATGCAGCCTCTTCCGCGCTCATCATGTGGCGCGTCATCATGATGGCGAAAATAATCAGGATGGAAATCGCGCCGATATATACCAATAGCTGCGCCATCGCCAAGAAGCCCGCGCCCAACGTCACATAGATGATGGCTACACCCAAAAATGTACCCATCAACGCCAATGCGGCGTGGAACAGGTTCTTGTTTGTTACCACAATAAGGGCAAAGCCCAATGTGACGACGGCAACAAAAATAAAGAAAACTTGTTCAAACATGCGTTAAAAAACCTCTCTAGTGTGCTGCCACAGCTTCATGGGCATCATCGACGACATCGGGGACAACGGCCGTTTCCCCATCACGATCCCGCCAACGCAAAATTTCAATTGTAACCCAACCGACAACGATATTAGTGACCATCAACACGGCCGCTTTCGTCACTGCGTTTGCATCTGCAAGAAACAGCTTATCCATGACAGCCACCGTCAACAACAGTACAAGCGACAGCGGAACCAGGAATTTCCAATTGAAGTCCAATAATTGGTCAACACGCACACGGGGGAGCGTGGCGCGAATCCAGATGAAAACGAAATAAACGAGGAAAACTTTCGTTGAAAAGACGATAAAGCCTAACAACGGGCCGATGTGCAAATGACCGATTGTCAAGTTTTCCAAACCAAAGAAACGATAGCCGCCAAGATAAATCACAACAAAGAACGCTGACATAAACAATGTTCCCAAAAATTCAGCGAGAAAGAACATCGCAAATTTCATACCGCTGTATTCAATATGAAAACCAGCAACAATCTCGGAATCAGCTTCGAGCAGGTCAAAGGGGGTGCGTCCCGTTTCAGCTAATGCCGAAATAAAGAAAATTAAGGCGGAAAGGGGAACGACGATGATGAAGGGGATTCCCTGCGCTTCAACAATGTCCACAGTAGACATGGAGCGTGCCAGCAAGATGGGAACCAGCAGGGCGACGATCATGGGAACTTCATAGCTGACCATCTGAGCGACAGCGCGGAATGCACCCAATAGGGCGTATTTATTATTAGAACCCCATCCCGCCAGCAAAAAGGTCACGACGGAAACGGATGAAATCGCCAAAATGTAGAAGACCCCGATATTCAGGTCAACGCCAACAACACCAGGAGCGACGGGTATAACTGCCCATGTCAGCAATGAGGCGACCACAATCAAAATCGGTGCCAAATTATAGGGGATGCGGTCAGCTCCTGCGGGGGTAATCAGCTCTTTAGACAGCAGTTTTGTCGCATCAGAAACGGGTTGAAGCAAACCATATTTGCCACCAACACGATTTGGCCCAATGCGATCCTGCATACGAGCGATAACTTTACGCTCAAGCCAAATAAGAAAAATCACCAAGATCATACAAACTGTGGCAAGCGTCATAACCCCAATAAGGTCAACGATCCAAGTAGCCGTTCCCACAGATAGTAGATACTCGCCCAGATTTAGCTCGATTAAGCTTCTGAGCAACTCCATGATATCCATAGATTAGTCTCCAAACTTCGGAATCATCTAATATGTAGATGATTTTAGAATTTCCCTGCCACACAAGGCAGATTGTTTAATTTACGAAAGCAACACCTTGATTTTTTGTCGTTTGCCATGCAGACAACAAAAAACGATAAAACATTACGCTTTATCGTCTATCAGGTGATAACTCTTATTTATACCCATTCAAGGGAACCGTCGCCCCATGTGTAGGCCAATGCGGCCGCAAGAATGAGGACAAACAGAACAATTTCAACGACAGCAAACATCCCCAACAGGCCATAAGCGGCGGCGATGGGGAAAAGAAAGACAGCCTCGATGTCGAAAACGACGAAGACGAGGGCGTAAATGTAATACTGTACCTTGAATTGAATCCACGACGTGCCGACGGTTTCCACGCCGCATTCGTAGGTTTCCTGCTTAATTTTATTCGGTTTTTTTGGTGAAAGTAACCAGTTCACACCTATGGCCGCCAATGGGATCATAGGGGCAAACAGTACAAAAATAGCGATATATTGCCAATCAGCTAACACAGAGGGTTCCTCCTCTTCTCATCATAAATCAGTTGGTATCTATCCAGGTATGGGGCTGGCGCGGAAGGTTTCTCGGCGGTGACAGCCCCTGTTTCTGCTTGAGGCTGAATAGTTACATTAGTTGTTAATTAGAAGCTCATTAAGTTTTCATTAGAGTTTCTGAAATAGGGCGCATTTATATCACAAGCCCCCCACAACGGCAATAAGGTGATTAGATATTTGTGGGTATATTTGGGTTAATTGTTAATTGTTTCGCCGCTTTGTTATACTTATCCGCATGAAAAAACTATCTGCAATTATTCTGCTTCTATTACTATTGATTGGGTGTGGAAATGAGGAAGAAACGGCCGTTTCCCCCACACCTGCACCGCTACCCACCGTTGCCGTCACACCAACGGCCGTTCGTTCCGCCAACAATTTGCTCATCGCTACCGATGCGCCGTTGCCGCCGTACACGATTTTGGCCGCCGATGGCTCCGTGCGCGGGTTGGAGCGCGATCTGCTCGATGCCATCGCCGCCGCCGCTGGCTTTGCGTATGATTTTGCGGCCACACCGCAAGATGGACTATACGAATTGGTGAACGCGGGCGCGTTTGACGGCGTGATGGCGCATCTGCTCATCAATGACAGCCCACCCGACGGCATTGTGTACAGCGATCCGTATTTGGAGGTTGGGCAGGTGATGGTGGTGCTGGCCGACGAGAAAGAGTTGTTGTACGCGGGCGCAATTGGGGCAGAAACGGCCGTTGGCGTACAAAAAGGAAGCCAAAGCGCACTCACGGCGCAATCCACAGCCGCACAGGTGCAAGAATACGAGACGGTAACGGCCGCTTTTCAAGCATTAACCGACGAAGCGATTGATGTCGTCATCACCGACGATTATATCGCGGCGGCATTTGTGGCGCAGTATCCCGATCAGTTGATGCAGGTTGGGGAATCGCTGGAGAGCAAGGCGTATGGGATCGCCATCGCCGCCACGAACGGGGCGTTGTTGGAACGGTTGAATGAGGCGATTGCCGTCGTGCGCGGCGCGGGGACGGTGGATGAAATAACGGCCGTTTATCTCCTTCCCCCCACCGCCATCGACGCGGGCGAATCGCGTGTTGGCACAAGCGAAGGCGAACTGGTCATCGGCATTTTGGGCGATGTGAGCAGCATGGATCCCGCCACGCCGCCCGACCTCATCAATTGGGAGTTGATGAACAATGTGATGGGCGGCTTGTATATGGTAGACACGGACAATAATATCATTCCCATTTTAGCCGAGACGATGCCCATCATTTCCGCCGACAAATTGGAGTACACGATTCCGTTGCGGCAAGGGCTTGTTTTCCCAGACGGCCGTTCTTTTACCGCCGCCGATGTGCAATGGTCGATCAATCGCGGGCGCGGCGGGCGTGGCGGCTATCTCATCAATCAATATCTGAAAGATGAGGACGAAAATGGCTTTGCCGACAACGACGCAGTGCAAATCGTGGACGAATTCACCGTCAAATTTGTACTGCAAGAGCCGACGGGCTACTTCCCCAACGTGCTTGCCACGCCGCCCTACTTTCCCATCAGCCAAGATTGTTACGCGGGCGTGGAAGATTTGAGTAGCGTTTGCGGCGGTATTGGGCCGTATCTCATCACCGATTGGGACGCGGGTGAGCAGATGCGGCTGCAAGCCAATCCCGATTGGCCGAGCGACGCGCCCGCCTTCGCCAACATTCAACTGCGTTTTTACGACAGTGCCGACCTGTTGCGCCGTTCGCTGGTGGAGTTTAACTCCATCGACATGGCGTGGACGGGATTGCCGTACAGTGATTACGTCGCGCTGTCCGCTCAACCTGAATTCACGGGCTGGATGGGATCAGCGGCGTTCAAAAGCTATCTGATTTTCGAGCAAAGTGCGCCGCCGTGGGACACCCCGCAAGTGCGGCGGGCAGCTTCGCTGGCGGTGGATCGGGAGGCGTTGGCAACGGCCGTTTTTGCCAATGAACGCGCCCCCCTGTACAGCCCTGTGGTGGATGATGTGCCGGGACAAACGGCCGTTTTTCCCCAACGCGACCTCGATCAAGCCCGCAACCAACTGGCGCAGGCAGGCTACAGTTCATCCGTGCCGTTACCCATCACCTTGCATTATTTGAACGACGGCCGTTACAGCGACCGCGAAGAGGCGTATGCCACCACCCTGAAAGCACAGCTTGAAGAAACGGGCGTATTCAGCGTCACCCTCGAAAGCGCGGGCTGGGATGTGTACCGCAACCAGATCGCCCAATGCAATTACCCCGCCTATCTGCTGGGATGGCCTGCGCC
>CAYSDT010000024.1:0-14295 GCA_964429835.1 uncultured Ardenticatenaceae bacterium
GGCGAAAATTGAATTTCAGTCGAGTTGTAGGGGCGGTTCGCGAACCGCCCCTACAGTATCTTATAAATAACCAAACTCATGAGCAACGGCCGTTAATTCCTCACGAAACTGTGGATGGGCAACATCAATCAACGCCCGCGCCCGCTGGCGCACCGTCTTGCCGTACAGATGCGCCACGCCAAACTCCGTCACCACATCATGCACATCGTAGCGCGTCGTCACCACGCCCGACCCTTCCATCAGCGTCGGTACAATGCGGCTGATTGTGCCGCCCCGCGCCGTTGACAACATGCCAATGATGGGAATTCCGCCCTTTGACCGCGCCGCGCCGCGCATGAAATCCAACTGCCCGCCCACGCCGCTGTACAAGCGTGTGCCAATCGAATCGGCGCACACTTGCCCCGTCAAATCCACCTGAATGGCGGAATTGATGGCGACCATTTTGTCGTTGCGGGCGATGTTGAATGGGTCGTTGACGTAATCGCTGGGGTGCATTTCGATCATCGGGTTGTTATGGATGAAATCATACAATCGCTTCGTGCCAAACAAAAATCCAGTGATGATTTTGCCCGGATGGAATGTCTTTTTGGAGCAAGTAATCACCCCTTGCTCGACTAAATCAATCACCCCGTCAGAAAATAGTTCGGTATGCACACCCAAATCACGATGGTCGCCCAGATATTGCAAAACCGCATCGGGGATGCTACCAATGCCCATCTGTAACGTCGCCCCATCGGGAATTAGCCCCGCAATTAGCTTGCCAATTTTCAAATGGTTAGGGCTGCTGCCCCCTTGTGGTGCTTCAGGGATGGGGTAATCGGTCTCCACAATATGCGTCAATCGGCTGACATGGATGAAGCTGTCGCCCAACGTGCGCGGCATCTGCTTGTTCACTTCGGCAAGGATGATGCGGGCGGCTTCGGCGGCGGGTTTGGTCGTGCCAACCTCCACGCCAAAGCTGCAAAACCCGTGATCATCGGGCGGCGAGACGGAAATCAACGCCGCATCAAGCGGCAAAGGGCCGTCTTCCTGAAACAATCGTGGAATTTCGGACAAGACGATGGGGGTGAAATCAGCACGCCCATCATTGACTGCCTCACGCACATTTGGGCCAATAAACAGCGCGTTTACCCGAAAGTTCTCCGCGTATTCAGGTGCCACATACGGCGCGGGGGCGAAGGTGAGAATGTGCGCCAACTCCACATTCTTTAGTTCAGGCGCACGCGCCGTCAATCCCTGCGTCAATTCGATGGGTACGCCAGAGCCGCCGCCTATATAAATGCGGCTGTTCGATTGGATGTGCGACAACGCGCCAGCGACATCGGTCACTTTACGACGATAGATTTGCTCCCACATTATAATAACCCTCCCCGACGCTCGTCACGCTCTTCAACAAATAGCGGGCGGTTGATGGTGCGTCCCAACGCCGCCGCCAATTGCTGATGGACAAGATTGCCTTGATACAGGCTGATCCCTTCGGCTAATGCGGTGTGATGGGTAGCCGCCCCAATCAACCCATTTTCAGCGACGGCTTTCAAGTACGGCAAAGCGGCATTGCTGATGGCGTAGCTGGTCGTGCGGGCGACGGCCGATGTGATATTTGGCACGCAATGGTGGACAACACCTTCCATGACATAAATCGGGTCGCGCAACGTGGTTGGGCGACTGGTTTCCACACAACCGCCTTCGTCGATGGAATAGTCGATAATAATTGACCCTGATCGCATCGTTTTCACCATGTCGCGGGTAATAATGATGGGGGCGCGTTGACCAGGAACCATCACCGCCCCGACAAGAACATCGGCAAATTTAACCACGCGGTTAAGGTTGTAACGGTTGGCAAACATGGTGGTCACGCGGCCGTCGAATCGTTCTTCGATGGCGCGTAAGCTGTTGATGTTGCGGTCGAGAACCATCACCTCCGCGCCCATCCCTAAAAAGGCGCGGGCGGCGTTTACGCCCAGCGTGCCGCCGCCGATGATGACGACGGAAGCGGGCGGCACGCTGGCAAGGCCGCCAAGCAAAATGCCGCGCCCAACGTGGCCGTGCTTATTACTGCTGCACAGCAATTGCCCAGCGATGGTCGGTGCCAGTCGTCCAGCTACTTCGCTGGCGGAAATGAGGACGGGGTATTGTCCATCACTTTCGCGCATGAGTTCGTAGGAAACGGCCGTTATTTCATGTTCAACCAACGCCCCATACATATCCGCCGACGCGACGGGCAGATGGAAAAAGGCAAACAGTATTTGCCCATTGCGAAAATGTCGGTACTCGTCGTCCGTCGGGCGGGCGATTTTGGCGACCACATCGGCTCGCCCATACGCTTCGGCCGCCGAGTAGACAATTTGCGCCCCTGCCTCGCGGTAATCTTCGTCACTAAATCCCGCGCCTGTGCCAGCATCAGCCTGCACATAAACGGAATGACCAGCGCGTGTCAGCCCCAGCACACTGCCAGGAGCCAATCCCACGCGCATTTCTAAATCTCGTACTTCTTTTGGTACGCCAAATTCCATGATAATCTCCAAAGAAGTGGCAAGCGAGCAAGCATGCAAGTTGCAAGTTTGCAAGTTGCAAGTCTGTAAGTGTGCAAGCCTACTTGCTACTTGCTACTTGCTACTTGCCACTTGCCACTTGCTCACTTGCTCGCTTGCCCACTTGCCAACTTGCTCGCTTGTTTATTCCAATCCCGCACCACCATGCGGAAAATGTCTGATTCGGTGATGATGCCGACAACGTGATGCTTGTTGTCTATGACAGGCAGGCTGCCAATCGCATTGATCAGCATCAGTTGTGCCGCTTCGCCAATCGTAGCATCTGCCGTAATGGAAATCACATCGGTCTGCATAATTTCGCTGACAGTACAGGTAGCCAACAAGGTGTGAATTTCCCAAATGCTCAGGGAGGTTGCGGCTGAGGGACGCGCTTCACGCACGTCGCCGTAGGTGATGATGGCATGTAAACGGCCGTTTTTCACCACTGGCAACCGTCTAATCTCCCGCGTCGTCATCAACTTATCGGCCGCAGATAATACTGTGTCGGGGGTGATGGTTATCACATCCCGCGTCATCCAATCTTTAACCAGTTCGCATCTCATCATAACCTCCGTGAAGATAATGTAAGGGCGCAACCTTGTGTCCGCCCATATGTATCAAGATAAAGGGTTTTGAGCATCAAAACCGTTTATCTCTCGGCTGTCATTCCCGCATAGGTGGGAATCTATTTCTCTGGGAAAGGTAGGGTAGGCACAAGGCCGTACCCCATAATTAAAAAAAGCCCGACACAAAATTTCGTGTCGGGCTTTTTATCACTCTTCGTTATTCGCTTTGTTCAGTGCGCGTAAATACATAATCGAAAGTAGTAGCTGTATGGTCACAATTACCGCTGACATGACGCAGTATCGGCAAATGTGATGAATCACAAACACCTCCAGCAGCGACAATCCCAATGAAAAGAGAAAAGCGATGCCTGTGAGGCCAATCATTATCTCGCCCATGTACACTTCGACAAGTTCAATCCAATCTTCCAGCCACGCCACCATAAATATGGAGATGTAGCCGAGCAAACCAAGCAGGGCGACGGGAATCGGCCCGATGGAAGCGTAAGGTGCGGTCGGCCCACTGACCACGCCGCAATCATCCCAGCCACCAGTCGAACAAACGGAGATGAGTTTGCCTTCATGGAACAGCAGCAGGAAAAAGGCGATTGCCATGCCACCAACGGCCAGCAGTTGTATCAGACGCACATGCCAATTTTCAGGTATTTGCATAGCGATTATCCCTCTTGCTGTGCCTGAGCGATGAAGCTGGCGAAGCTTTCAATTGGGTTGTTGCCTTCAACTAAACGGCCGTTTATGAAAAATGATGGTGTCGCATCAACGCCCGCTTTTTGGGCGGCAGCAACGTTATCAGTGACAGACCCCGCATATTTACCACTGCTAAGGCAATCTTCAAAGGCGGCTCCATCTAATCCAAGATCAGTCGCCACGCCCGTCACTCCATCTGGAGTAAGGAAATCTGGCTCGCCAGATTCGCTAAACAGCGCAGTCTGATACTCGAAATACGCGCCTTGATCATTCGCACACATAGCGGCGTTCGCGCCGATCAATGTAGCTGGCCCCAGAGAGAAGGGGAGGGAAACATAACGAACAATACCTGTATCTACGAATTGTTGTTCAAGCAGGGGAGCGGTGTCACTGTTGAAATTACGGCAATGTCCGCAACCATAATCGGAAACTTCGACGATGGTGACGGGAGCGTTTTTATCGCCCATCGAAACGCAGGCATCGGGGTTATCATCACAATACCCTATCAACGAGAATTCTTCTGGGGCGGCTGGGGGCATGACGGCTAAATACATCATCGCGGCCAGGAATAAAATGCCCAGCCCGCCAATACCACCGATGACATACCAGTTTGTGCTTTTTGTTGCGGTTGCTGATTGTGTCTTTTTGCGTACTTTTTTTGCCATATTTATCCTCTATTTAATCCTCATCATCTATTTCACGGCGGGCAAAATGTCCCGACCTATTATCTCTTTAATTTTATAAGTTTATCAGTTGAAGGGCAATGTAAAGAGGGGGTGAATTAGAGAATGCTAACAAGTGGGGGGATGTGATCCCTCAAAATGCTAGTGGTGCATCGCATCCTTTGGGATGCGATGCACCTTGTAAGCTGAACTGCAACGCACTTTTCAAGTGCAATGCAGTTCTACATCTGTGAACGGTTATGATTTGGAAAAAACGGCCGTTTGTCGCTACAATCCCCCCATTATAAAGTCCACCATCAACAGTAATGCGGAGAATTTTATGCAAATTCATTTTTTTGCCACCTTGCGGCAAATTACAAATCAAAAAACAGTCGAGTTTGATCTGCCCGAAAACCCAACCGTGCGCCAAATGGTAAACATCATCATCATCCGCTTTCCGCCCATGCGCGGAGAGTTATTAGATGAAGAGGGCAATTTGTGGCGGCATGTGCATGTGTTCATAAACGGCCGTGATACCCCGTACCTCCCTCAAAAGATGGAAACCATTGTTAATCCGACGGATACGGTCAACATTTTCCCAGCCGTAGGCGGCGGATGAGTACGATTACAGAAGAACGCATTATTCGCGGCATTCCTGCGTGGCTGATGGGCGAGTATTTGAAGGAATTGGGAGCAGTTGATGAGGGAAACGGCCGTTATTCCACCCCAGCCGTCATTGCTGACGTTGAGCAAATCGAAGATTTTCAGCTTGTATCTCTGCGTGTGGGGCAAATTCGATTTGTGTTGGAGGGGGAAGAAACGGCCGTTAATGAGTTAAAAGCCCGCCTCGAAGTCAAACTCCTGCGCGGCGGCGGTTAAACAACACGCTTTGATTGTCATTCTCGCCTACGCAGGAATGACAGTTAAAGATACGAAAAAAATCAGTGTAATCAGCGCAATCAGTGTCTCATCTTAGATCAAAAAAGCCCGACTTCTTGCAGAAGTCGGGCTTTTCATTTTCAATTTTCAATTATCCATTCTCAATTAAACTAGATAATCGCCAATTCCTTCAATTTCGCTTCTGGCACAACACCATTTACCCATTCGCGTCCCGTGTAATACTCTTCCAGCATCAAGTCCAATTCGCAGACATGGCCTTCCGAGCCGGGCATCGTTGATGGCTCTTCGGTGAACCGTTTCGGCAATTGATCGCTGCCTTCACCAAAACCAGCCAAATTATTGTAATACCGTTCCAGATTGTAGATACGTTCGCCTGTTTTCAGCACATCATCAACTGTGAACGATTCCAAACCGAGCATTGCCGCGTATTGTGCCGCGTACTCTTCTGCACCTTCGGCAAAGGCGGAGAATTTGCACAGATCCAAGCTGTCAGAGAAAGCGTGGAGGTCTTGCAACAGTTTTGTGATGTCACCTTTGCCTTTCCATTCCAGCGGATCAGCTGTCAGCGGAATCAGGCTCAATTCAACAGCAGGTGTGTATGCACGCAAGTGACATGCACCGCGATTACTGGTCGCATACGCAATACCCATGCCTTTGATGCCACGCGGATCATAAGCAGGGATACCCTGTCCTTTACAGGTCATTGCAATTTCAGAATGGCCGAAATGATCTGCAACCGCATTTACACCATCAGCCAAGATGTTGCCAATGCCTTCACGCGCAACCACTTTCTCCATCATGGCTATCATATCCATGTAATTGCCTTCTTCAAGACCGCCATCGCCATTGGTGTACCCTTTTGTCGTCGCCTCAATATAGGTCGCCAGCACATCGCCAATTTCGATGGCATCCATGCCGTAATCGTTAGACATATCAATCATTTTAGCGACAGAATTGATGTCGGTGTTGCCACAATTTGCACCCAACGCCCATGCAGGTTCATACTCAACACTTTCCATCTGCAAACCAGAGAATTCACCCTCAGTAATTTTGACCTCTTTCTTACAAGCGACGGGGCAGGCGTGGCAAGCGGGATCGTTTACGAGAATATGCTCGTTCACATATTCACCAGCAAGCAGTTCTGCACCATCTAGCGCAGTTTGACGGCTGTTCAATGCAGGCAACGCGCCCATCGTGTTGGTGATGTTCATCAACACGTTTGTGCCGTAAACGGAAAGTCCACCCTTACGCGGGGCGGTGATGTTTTTCTCGTCCATGATGGTGGCGAGAGCGCGTTGACGTGCTGCTTTCCACTCTTCGGGGTTTTTGGCAGGGATGGAAATTTTCTTCGCCTTGACAACGACTGCTTTCAACATTTTGGAGCCGCCGACGGTTCCTGTGCCGCCACGACCACTAGCGCGATCATCTTCATTGATCCAGCAACCATATTTAACAAGGTTTTCGCTGGCTTGGCCGATTGCGATTACTGTCAAATCTTTTTTGCCATATTTATTTTGGAAATGGCGAACGGTGGAGTGAATACCTTTGCCCCATAATTCAGAAGCGTCACGCAATTCAACTTTTCCATCTTCGCAATACGCATAAACGGGTGTTTCTGATTTACCTTTGAAAATAAGCCCATCAAAACCAGACCAGCGCAATCGTGCCGCCGCCCAACCGCCTTGATGGCTGTCGGTGACGGTTCCAGTAAGGGGAGATTTGGTGACAATTGCCATCCGTCCACTCATGTTAGCAGCCGTTCCAGTGAGGGGGCCGTTCATAAAACAGAGGATGTTGTCGGGTGAGAGAGCGTCTACTGTGGGGCCGTTTTCAAAAACATATTTAACGCCGAGTCCGCGTGCGCCAATATATTTACGCGCCCACTCTTCGGGAATTCCTTTGTATTCAACTTTTCCTGCGGTTAAGTCTACATGTGCGATGTGATTTGCATATCCACCGAGTTCCATAATGTTGTTCTCCTTAAATTGGTTTGTGCTGGGTTTACGGCTGTCGATTTTTTGGAAAGATTAACGGCCGTTTTTCCTCAACGGGTTAATAAATAGTGATAAATGATGGGGTTGGGGTTACTTTATATCGGCTATCACCTCCTAATTGGGGTGTTTCTGCTCAAATGTCCTCTTTTTTTGAAAAGCAAGTGCCAGATAATACATGATACTGGAATAAAACTCAATTTTACGTCTTATGCAATTCTAACAATTCTCACGCCTGCTGATTTGTGCAAAACGGCCGTTTGCGAGAACGGCCGTTTATCCCACAAAATCTAAATTCTCAAAATCCACAGATTCACTACGACACTCCCCACTCATCACACCCTTCTCATAAATATCTCATCTATTGGTGATACAGCCGTGACTGCACCGTGACACCAGCATGGCATCATGGTGGATAGTACCATAGGGCTAGAATAAATATCGAAAATAAGAGGAGTACACTCTTTTTAATCGGTAGGAGTCAACATCTCAATAACTTGAGGTAAAGACCTGACAGGTTTCATCAAGGCATCTTGTTTTACACGAATATCTTTGAAAAACCTGTCAGGTCTCCCCGAAATATTGAGAAGATACGGTAGGAGTTAGTATGAAGAAGCATATCTTTATTGTTCGATTTTGGAGCGAGTACCGCGAAGATACACAATTGCACCCCGAACTACGGGGAACAATTCAACATATTGCTACTGGGAAAAAATATCCCTTGACACATTTTAATTCGATACTAGATTTTATCGCACTGTATATGCCTGATGGTAAACGGCCGTTATCACAAACACCTCAAGCGATAGGGACACAGGGCCAACATGAATGATTTTCAAACCCAATCCTTCATCATCACCATCCTCACCGACGACACAACTCAAAATGAAATTGATTGGCAAGCGCAAATCGTCCACGTCCTCAGCGGCGCAGAATTCGCCTTCAGCGGTGACAACCAGATCGAAGAGATGAAAGCGTTCATCCGCCCCTATTTAATAGATTTAGGAATCAACGACCCATCAGCTTGGCTAGAAAACAATCTTTCCATTGAACTGGACAGTCGTTGACAATTAACAATTGACAATTAACAATTGACAATTGCTCTTTCATGATCGCAGACTTAGATCGCACACTGGAAAATCTGTTAACCGCCGAACTCGCCATCCAAAATGACGAGATCGATATAAAATTCGAGCAGCCAACCCGCGAATGGAGCGCACGGCTGTCACGGCCAACCATCAGCCTGTTTCTCTACGACATGCGTGAAAATAATGTGTTGCGCCAGCACCAATGGGAGCGCGTCATGCAGCAGCAAGGGCGGGCGACGGGCAACAGCGTCAGCCAAAAGCGCACCCCGTTCCGCGTCGATTGCCATTACATGCTCACCGCGTGGGCTCCCGAAATTCAAGACGAACATATGATGCTTTCGCACGCGATGCTGGCACTGTTCCGTCACCCCATCCTTCCCGATAAATATATGGCTGGCGATTTGAAAGATCAGCCGTTCAAACTGGTTGCTAAACTCGCCAGCCACGACAAACTGACCAACCCAGCCGAATTATGGGGGGCGATGGATAACGTCATGCGGCCATCCATCTCGTACATCATCACCTTGGCGATGGATCCGTGGACGATGATTACGGGGCCGTCTGTTCGCAGTTTCACCATCACCGAAGGGCAGACGGAGACGTTGCCGAAAGAGGCTGTGCTTATGGAAAAAACGGCCGTTTCTCAAACAACAATCGGCGGCACAGTCCGCAAAGGGGACGATCCCCAACCCGACTTGCAAGTCGCCATCAAAGGCACGGGCTGCTTTGGCACGACGGATAAAAACGGCCGTTATATTCTCGCCAACACCCCGCTCGGCAAACAAACCCTTATCATCTGGACAGATGGCAATAAACCAATCGAAAAACCAATCACCATTCCCGGTGATGATTATGATATTGAGTTAGAAGTAGCAAGCGGCAAGTAGCAAGTGAGCAAGTGGCAAGTAGTTACTTGCATACTTGCAACTTATTACTTGCCACTCTGGAGAACCATGTACAAATCAACCTGTAACAATCGCGCCCCCCCATGAACAATAATAACACCCGTAGGGGCGACCCTTGTGATCGCCCAATGATTGTGATAATTATTTTAGCGAAAATGGACGGAAACGGCCGTTTTCCCCAAGCAAGGAGCATAAAATGCCTGCAACATATGTAACACCTGGAGTCTACATCGAAGAAGTAGACAAAGGCAGCAAGCCGATAGAAGCGGCTGGCGCATCTATGGCTGCATTCGTCGGTATCACCGCCGAAGCCAGCATCAAGGTGCTTAATCCCGAAACTGGCATCCGTGAGCCAGTCGAATCGGTTCTCAACAAACCGATGCTCGTCACCAATTGGACGCAGTATCAAAATATATTCGGCAGCTTCACCTCCGCTGCCTACATGCCCGACGCTGTTTTTGGCTATTTCAACAACGGCGGCGGCGCGTGCTACATCACCAGCATCAAAGCGTTAGATGGTGAAGACACAACGGCCGTTGCCGCCTCCGTCGTCATCCCCACCGCCTCTGGTAAAGGCAAAGGGTTCACCGTCACCGCCAAACTCGCTGGCGAAGCGGGCAACGATCTCTCCGTCATCATCAAAAGCGGCGACGATGACACCTTCACCATGAGCGTCGGCGGCGACACCTATGCTGCTCTCACGATGAAGAAAGGGGACAACAACATCTCGACGGCCGATTTTGCGGCCGCTACGGTTGAATTTGGCACAGCCGCCCCCGCCGAAGGCACATACCAACTCGAAGGCGGCGGCTCAGTACCGCTTACCGCCAAAGAATTCATCGGTGATGTCGCCACCCGCAAAGGCTTGGGCGGGTTAGAAGCATACGAAGACATCCGTCTTATCATCTGCCCCGATCTGATGATGGGTTACGATGGCAGCGATGCGTTCAAAGAGAAGATCAAATCTGTGCAAACGGCAATGATTGGCGATTGCGAACGCTTGCGTTACCGCTTCGCCGTTCTGGACACCCCGCCCGGCATGAGCGCACAACAAGCCAAAGAGTGGCGCATGTACGTCAACTTCGACAGCTCATACGCCGCCATGTATTACCCCTGGATTCGCGTGGCCGATCTCAGCGACAGCCCGCAAACCAGCCGATTCATTCCGCCAAGCGGTCACATGGTCGGTGTCTACAACCGCGTAGACGGTCAAGTCGGCTTCCATAAAGCCCCCGCCAACGAAGTCGTCACTGGCGCGATTGATATCGAATTCAATCTCACCAAAGGCGAGCAAGGCACGCTCAATCCCATCGGCGTGAACTGCATCCGCTCCTTCCCAGGACGCGGCATTCGTGTTTGGGGTGCCCGCACCCTCAGCAGCGATGGATCATGGCGTTACATCAATGTACGCCGCTTGTTCATCGTCGTTGGCGCATCACTGGATACAGGGATGCAATGGGTCGTCTTTGAACCCAATGATCACACCCTTTGGGCAAAAGTACGGCGCGATGTGAACGCTTTCCTCAGCACCATCTGGCTAAGCGGCGCACTGTTCGGCACAACAAAGGATGATGCGTTTTATGTCAAGTGCGACGAGGAGTTGAACCCCACCGAAATTCGGGATTTGGGGCAACTTATCATTGAAATTGGCATGTCGCCTGTGAAACCGGCCGAATTTGTCATCTTCCGCCTGAGCCAATGGGCTGGCCCTAACGCAGAATAAATCGTAGGTCAAGTTTGCAAACTTGACCCACATAGTACAGGAGATAATTATGACTGTATCAGTAGATACCGCACGAGAAGACCCGCTTGTTGGTTTTCATTTTGCAGTTGATATTCAGGGACAAGTGACGGGGTACTTTACCGAAGTATCCGGGCTTGGTTCCGAAAGTGAAGTAATTGAGCATAAAGTTGTCAGTGAAACTGGCGTGGAAGTGGTAATGAAGGTTCCTGGCCGTCTAAAATGGGAAGACATTACGCTAAAACGCGGCATCACCAGCAACATGGACATCTGGACATGGCGTAAGATGGTGGAAAATGGGGACGTGGCTGGAGCGCGTGCCGATGGCTCCATCGTCATGTATGACCAAGCATTGGCGGAAGTCGCCCGTTGGAATTTCCAATCGGGTTGGCCGACAAAAGTGACTGGCCCCAGCGTCAAAGCAGATGGTAACGAAATCGGTGTGGAAGAGCTGGTTATCGCTCATGAATACATCGAGCGTGTGCAATAGCGAGTAACAAGTGGCAAGTAGCAAGTGTGCAAGTTGCAAGTGAAACACACTTGTTACTTGCAACTTGCTACTTGTAACTCCATTATGAGTGTACAGACCGAATTTGAATTCACATTGCCGAAAGGGTTTATTGACGAAAAGGGACAGTTGCATAGAAACGGCCGTATGCGGCTGGCAACTGTTTATGATGAGGTTGAATCCATCGAGAACCCGACCGTCAAGGAAAAACCCGCCTACCTACCCGTCTTATTATTAGCACGGGTCATCATCCGATTGGGCGGAGTTGAAAAGGTAACACCCAAAATTATTGCGAAATTATTTGCGGCCGATATGGTTTATCTGCAAGATATGTACCTGCGGCTCAACGGATCAGAAATCATCATGGTGGGCGCGATTTGCCCCCATTGTAATAATCAATTCCAACTGCAAGTTTCGCCGTTGGGAGAGTGAATAATTGTCAATTGACTACTCGTTCCCACGCTCTGCGTGGGAATGCAGAACTGAACGCTCTGCGTTCACGCGACGCAGAGCGTCGAGAAAGAGCATTCCACGCAGAGCGTGGAACGAGTAGTTTCAAAAATAAAGGTTAAACATGGCTGGAGATTGCCCCTGTTGCGACAAAGACGACGAGAATGAATTGTCGCCAAAAGAGATGCAACAAGTTACTGACAAGGTATACGCTTTATTTTTGCGTGACCTCAAAATAGAACAAGAACGACGGCGATTGCGTACCCAATCGCGCCGTCGCTGGTAGATAACTGGACACTGGCATTTTTAAAATTTCTCTCCAGTAGGGGCGGTTCGCGAACCGCCCCTACGTCTCGACTGAAATTCAATTTTCGCCAGTGTCCAGTAGATAACTATGTCTGAATACACTGAAGACGCGGCCGATGCTGGCGCAACTGCTGGTGATGTGGTCGAAGATGCAACCGACGTTGTAAGTAAACCGCTTTCTACCGCGAGTGATGCGGTGACGGGGACGCTGAGTGCGGTTGCGCCTGTGCTGAAAGCTGTCAGTAACTTTACCCGTGTGCTGACCAATGCACAGCCGACATTCCGCTTTATTGTACTGGTAAATGGTGCGCCATACGGTGTTTTTACCGAATGTGACCTGCCCGTTGTCGGTTGGGAAACACAAACGATTAAGGAAGGCGGGTTAAACAATCGCGTTCACCAGCTATTGGGACGACGAAAAGAGAGCAGTATGACGTTCAAAAACGGCGTTGGCACAAGCGCATTTATCGCTTGGTATCTTCTGGTGATGAATGGAGTTTTTAACATTCCAGCCTTGAAATTACGCCGCGCCGTAACCGTCATCCTGCTAAATCCATTAAAAATACCAGTTATGACGTGGCATGTTTCCAATGCGATGCCAACGGAATGGTCGGGGCCGCAGTTGAAGACCAGCGACAATAGTGTTGCCATTCAGACATTAAAATTGATATGTGGTGACGTGACCATCATTCCGGGGATGGGTTTTTAGATTATGGCAGATAATAGTTCTTCACTGCACTCACCGTTGTGGAAGCATGTCAGCCGACACGCGCAAACGTCTGCTATTTTTCGGGCGATTGCACCGCCGCCGCCAGCATCATCCACGCCGCCCGTTCGTGCATTTATGCAAGCCGCGCCAACTGCATTGCCCATCGGTCACATCGCCGCTGCCGGTGAGATGATGGCAACGGCTGCGCCAGAATCAGGTAATGTGCCTTCGCTTCAACGCGCCATCAATGCCGCCGAAGCGATGACGGGGAGCGGTCAAACCATCGCCCCCGCGCAGGTTGTGCAAAGACAGGCGATGCAACAAGTTGAACCAGCCATCGCCCCTGCTGTGCGAGAAATGGGGGAAACGCAAACGGCCGTTTCTGAAACAACAACTTCGGCAGTTGAACCAGCGGTAGTCGCACAAAGAGCCGTAGACACTGGCGCGGAAACGTCAAATTGGGGCAGATTAAAGCAGATCGTGCGCGGACATGAGCATAAGCAGATGCCGTCGGTGCGAACGCAAGCTCCTCCAGCCGTTCAGCGTCAAGTTGCGCCAGAAGCGACAACACAACAAGCCATCGCCGCCGCCGAAGCGATGACCCCTTCGCCTGCCGCCAAGCGCACGCCACTAGAAGCGGCGTGGCCTGTGCAGCGGACTACCGATACATCTGCATCCACGCCAACGCATCACACGCCTGCGGTTCCATCTGCGCCTGTCGTTAGCACGCAACCGCCACCCAAATCGAAGGAAATTCAAGCTAAATTGGGCAATATTACAGCAGGGAGGCCAACAGATTCCTCCATTGAATTACATTTACCGCGCCGTCCACGCCCCGATGTCGCGCAAGCAAAACGGGATGGTGGGGATGGGAACGGCGCGTTCTGGGATCGTGTGCGCGGCACGGCTGGCAAGCCATCTTATGATGTGCAAACTGATGTTGGGCCGCTGCCTTCTGATATGTGGGAAATGTTGGGTGAAACGCCGCCAGGGGGAAGTGGCGAGCCTGCGAGTGGCGAGATGGCGAGTGTGCAACGTGCGATTTCTGCTGCTGAATCAACGGATGATGTACCCAGTTTTTTAATGCCTAAAACGGCCGTTTCGCCCGTAAAGCCTGATAGCATTCAACGCACTGCCGATATTGAACAAGAAAATGATCCGCAGATGACGCAGATTAGCGCAGATGAACAAACAACGGATTCTTCGCAACATTTAGAACCGCAAACTGAGCAA
>CAYSDT010000025.1:0-14215 GCA_964429835.1 uncultured Ardenticatenaceae bacterium
CCCGCCGCCAATGCTTCGCCGACAAATTCTGTCGGCATAAAATCGGGGGTGAGATGATGTTGCGCTAATCGTGCCGCCGTTGCTGAACCGACGACGGCTATGCGCGGCCATGTGGGTTGTAAATGTAAAGCATCCACGCGGCGGAAAAAGAAATCGACGGCGTTTGTGCTGCTGAAAATCAGCCAATCAAAGGTTTCGATTTGGGAAAGGGCGTTGTCCAACGGCCGTTTATCCATCGCCACCAATTCAATAGTCGGAAACAAAATGGGGGTGAATCCCGCCGCCGTCAATTTATCGGCAAAATCGCCCGCCTGTTCAACGCGACGGGTTACGACGACACGAGGAGCAGAGGAGCGGGGGAGCGGGGGAGATTGGCTTGACATTTTTACAGGCCGAGAATGTCGCCCGCGCCTTTTTCCAATGCTTGTTTGGCGAGTTCGCGGCCAAGCGCGGCTCCATCTTGCCCGTAGCCAGAAACGCGGACGTGGCGCGTGCCGTTAGGATCGGAGACGAGTCCGGTGAGGTGTAAACGGCCGTTTTCCATCACCGCGTAAGCCCCGACGGGCGTTGCACAGCCCCCGTCCAAATGATTGAGGAAAGTGCGTTCGGCAGTAACGGCCGTTTCCACATCAGCACAATGGATTGCCGCCAGCAGCGCCAGCGTTTCCGCGTCGTCGGCGCGGCATTGGATGCCCAACGCGCCTTGTCCGGGCGCGGGCAACATCGTTTCCAGCGACAGCCATTCGGCGATGTGTTCTTCCAGCCCCAAGCGGATTACGCCCGCCGCCGCCAACACCGTCGCGTCGTATTGCCCCTCTTGCACCTTGCGGATGCGCGTTTGCACGTTGCCGCGAATCGAGCGCACTTCTAAATCTGGGCGCAGGCGGCGCAATTGGGCTTGGCGGCGCAAGCTGCTGGTGCCAACAATTGCGCCCAGCGGCAAGTCGATGAGGGGGCGATTGCCGATCAGTAAATCGCGCACGTCGGCGCGGCCAACGATTGCACCAAGCGTCAATCCATCAGCGTTTTCGACGGGCAAATCTTTGAGCGAATGGACGGCGAGGTCAATACGGCCGTTTCGCAGTGCATCCTCTAATTCAGACGTAAACAACCCTTTGCCGCCAATGACAGGCAGTGGCATATCGAGCGTTTTGTCGCCTTTGGTGACAAAGGGTTCGGTTTTGCAGTCGAGTTGGGGGAAAGCGTCGCGCAATAAATCAATGATGTGGTTCGTTTGCCACATCGCCAATTTAGAAACGCGGGAGCCGATGGTGAGAATTTTCATGGTGCAAGTTGCAAGTAGCAAGTTGCAAGTAACAAGTCGCAAGTGTATTACTTGCTGCTTGCTACTTGCCGCTTGTTACTCATAGATCAAATAAGTCAGTGAGCGCGTCGGCGTAAACGGCCGTTTCTGCGTTCGTTTTCAGGCGGATGGTCGGCTCGTGGAAGAGCTTGTTGACGAGGGCGCGGGAAAAGTAGTGCAATTGTTTCTGCGTTTCGGGGTCGAGCGCGTCCAGATTGGGGAAAATGCGCTCCAATTCGCTTTGGCGGATGCGGTCGGCGCGTCCACGCAAGCCGATGATGACGGGTTTGACGCTGTTTGTGCGTAATTTTGCCGTCAAGAGCGTCTGCTCTTGGGCGATGATTTCTTCAATTTTGGGAACTTCATTTTGGCGGGCGGCGAACGCTTCGTCAAGGCTGCTTTTCAGTTCATCCGCGTCGGTCAATTCCACATGGGGGATGGTGCGCGTGGCGGGATCGATGTCGCGGGGAACGGCGATGTCTAGCAGGATGAGGGGATTCGTCCGATCAGCCATCGCCCCAGAAACCATCGCCCCCGTGAGGACGATTTGGGGTGAACTGGTCGCGCTGATGACAACATCGGCGGCGGCGATAGCGTGTTGCAGGTCGGCAAAGGGGTGATGGGTGACGTGATGTTCAGATGCGAGGGCGGCGGCGCGGCTGTCGGTGCGATTGGCGAGCGTGATGTTTTGCACACCGCGAGCTTTCAATCGTTTGAGTGCCAATCGCCCCATTTCGCCCAGCCCGACGATGAGAATGTGACGCTCTTTCAGCCCGCCCAGCCGCTTTTCGGCGTGGGCGATGGCGAGCGAGCTGGTGGACATGGGATTGCGGCTAACGGCCGTTTCTGCCCGCGCCCGCTTGCCCACGCGAATCGCGGCGCGGAAAAGTGCGTCCAGCGTGTCGCCGATAGTTTTGCCCGCGATGGCGGCGGTGTAAGCGTGGGTGACTTGGCCTAAAATCTGCGGTTCGCCCAGCACCAGCGATTCCAGTCCAGCGGAGACGCGGAACAGGTGGGCGGAGACGGCTTTGTCGTTGAATTGATAGGTGTTGGGGAGGAAAACGGCCGTTTCTACCCCCGTAATCTCGCTCAAAAGTGACTCCATCACCCCCGCGTGGCCGCCAGCGTCGTCAAAAGCGGCGTACAGTTCCACCCGATTGCAAGTGGACAACACGACGACTTCGCGCAAGCCTTCAAAGCGGGATGTGGCAGTTAAGGCAGCGGCGGGAATGTCGGCAACGACACAACTCAACTGCTCACGAATAGCAATCGGGGCGGTTTTATAACTTAAACCAATAAGGGCGATGTGGGGCATACTACTCCTGAGAATAATGAATAATGAATTTTTAATAATGAATTGTGAAGTGCCACGTTCACTTCATTATTAGTTATTCCCAATTTATTATTCATTATTTTTTAAACCGCTTGTGAAAAAACTTGCGTGTCGGGTTTGTTGCGGCGCAGGCGCATGTCAAGGGCGATGGCGGCGTTGCGGAGAAACGGCCGTCCACGTTCTGTCATTCGCATTTCCAAGCCGTCGATTTCCACAAGGCCATCGTCCAGTAGTTCGGACAAGTAGGCGCGGGCATCGTCCGCCTGAGCGGTGTCGCGCAAAGTGACGCGCTGCTGGGTCATAAATTGCAGGATTTGTTCGCGCTGGCGTTGGTCTTCTTCGGTCAGTAAATGGCCGCGTAAAGTGGGAATTTCGCCGTCCAGCACGCGCTTTTTGTACTCGTTAATCCCCTTCTCGTTCTGATGGAAACAGGTGGGGGCTTCGGAAATGGAACTAACGCCCAAACCGAGCATCACATCGGTGCGCTCGTCGGTGTAGCCCATAAAATTGCGGTGCATTCGGTTTTCGTTGTACGCAATGTTGAGCGAATCATCAGGCAGGGAAAAATGGTCTAAGCCCAGTTCAATATAGCCAGCCGCTTGCAATCGCTCCCGCGACAGTTCATACAAGGCGCGTTTTTCTGCCCCTTTGGGCAAATCATCTTTGGTGAAAAGGCGATGGGATTTTTTAACCCACGGCACGAAGGCAAAACTGTACAGCGCAATGCGGTCGGGGCGAAGGGCGATGGTGGTGTCGATGGTTTTTGTGAAACTCTCTTTGGTCTGCGCGGGCAGGCCGAAAATCAAGTCGTAATTGACGGATTCAAAGCCAACTTCACGGGCGGCGATGGTCAAATCGCGCGTCATTTCAAAGGGTTGAATGCGGTTGATGAGCCGTTGGACTTCGGGATTAAAATCTTGCACGCCCATGCTGAGCCGCTGAAAACCAAGTTCACGCAGGGCGACCAGTTGATCCCGATTAGTAAGGCGGGGGCCGACTTCGATTGATCCTTCAAAACGGCCGTTTTCCATCGTCAATTGATCCATCAGCGGACGCAGCAAGCGGCGCAAACTGTCGGCCGAGAAAAAGGTGGGCGTACCGCCACCCAAATGCAATTGGCGGATGGGCGCGGTCGCCAGTTGGGGGATTTTGGCTAAATACGTCGCCCATTCTTTGTGAAGGACATCAGTGTAGCTGGCTTCGTTGTCATGGTTTTGGGTGATGAACGTGTTGCAGCCGCAAAAAGTGCAAAGTGATTCGCAAAAGGGGATGTGAATGTACATCGACCACGGGGTTTGCGGGTTGCTTTGGAAGACTTTTTGCAGTTCGGCCGTCCATTGGTCGGGGGTAGGGTCATCTGACCAGTAGGGGACGGTGGGATAGCTGGTGTAGCGGGGGGCGGGAATATCGTATTTTGCGAGTAATTCTGATGTATTCATGTCTGTTTTAGATACCTTCTCAAAATTTCGGGAGAGACCTGACAGGTTTTTTATGGTACTCGTGTAAAACAAAGGGTGTTAGTGAAACCTGTCAGGTCTTCACCCCAGTTATTGAGATATTGCTGTTTTAGGTAGATTAAATCTGTGCAAATCTATGTATATGTGAATAATTCTACAAACAATGAGCAGTACGGTCAATAGATAAATGTCACTATTCCTAAATTAGAACGGAGTTGAGGCTTTAGCTGGTTTTGTTCTGGGTAATCGTATGAAGCGCGTCATCGGTTAAAAACCGAAGCCCGCTAGAAGCGGGCTGCATTGAACGCGCTTTCAGCGCGTTTATTGTGCCAGACATCGGTTTTTAACCGATGGATTTGAAAATACGCCTAAATTCTTGTTCATACGATTGCCCCAGCCCTCTCCCGAAGGGGGGAGGATTGAGGTGGGGGGCTGACCGCTTACTTCCATTTTCAATCATCAATTATTAAGCGGCTGAAAGCTGGATAGCATGTTGAACAGGTCAGCAGTATAACGGCCGTATTCCCCCTCATCTGCACAAGCAACCAAAAGATAGCCCGCTTGCACATGCCGATACTGGCAACGAATCGCTTGTTCGGGGAAATTGATGCGAAAATCGGCTTGGTCGCCTGTGAGACTGTTTTCGATGATGCTTGTGTCCACAATCTCGGCCGTTGGCGATGGTTCATCTTTCATTGCGGCAATCAGTTGGCGCGGCGATGTTTGCGCCAGTGCATCCCCGTGCAGCACAAGCAAAAATGGGGATTCTGCTTCTTGTTGGGCGATAAAAGTCAGTTTACTGTCGGGAACGCTGGTGAGGAAAGGCAAAACGGCCGTTTCGACCGCGCTCAGTGCAGGCATTTTCATCCCCTCATCCCCTTCAAAAAGCACGTCCATCATTTCATCTGAATTGTCCAGCCATTCCCAATTTGGGGGCAAATTGAGGGTGAAGGTTTGGGATTGATCGGTAACGGCCGTCCAGCCCGCAGGACGTTCTGTTTTGCCGTTGAGGACGAACAACGGCCGTTTTCCCAAAGCGTACAGCGTCCCCATCAAGGCCAAGACGGTGAAGGCGAACAGGGCGGCGTAAATGTAAACGGCCGTTTTTGACCGTTCTTGCGCCAATAAATCAGCATCAGGATCAGGGATAACGGCCGTTTCTATCGCCGCCTTCGGCAATTTTGCCCCACAATGCCAACAGATCGTATCCGTCGCCAATGCACCTTTTCCACAATTATTACATACATTACTTTCGATCATTTTTTAGGGAGGTTTTTATGCTATGTACAAGAAAAATCCGCAGATTGCCGCAGATTATTAAAAAGGAATCTGCGCTAATCTGCGTAATCTGCGGATAAATCTTTTTATTCAAATGACAAACTATACCGCGCATCCGTCAATGTTTGCGGCGCGGTGGCGGCGATGATGAGGATGCGCTTGTCTACGCCGTTGGCTTTGGGAATGGTGAGGGAAAAACGGCCGTTTTCATCCACATCCAGCCGCTCAATTCCAATTCCCTCATCACTAATCGTAATTAGTTGCAACGGCCACGCTTGCGGCACCATCGCCCCCGAACGGGCGAACCCTTCGGCAACCCAGCCCGCGTCTACGCTCTCCACATCATCGGCAAAGCCAATTTCAGCGATGGCGATATTGTCCAATGCCAGCCCGCCGTAGGTCAAAATCAGGTCGGTCACATATTCGTAGCGCAGTTGAATTTCCTGCCCCGCGTAGGGGGTCAGGTCGATGGATTCGTGGAACCACGCCTGCTCGCGTCCCGTGTAAAAGCGGTCGGTCAGGGCTACGCCCGATGGGTCATGGGCGGGTTCACTGCCTTGCATATTGTCGGCCGTCAGCCCTTGCCACGTCTGCCCACCATCGGTCGAAACGGTGACGTAGGCGAAGTCATACCCTTCTTCGATGTCCACATACACATCATATTCCAGTGTAGCTGCGTCTACATCGCGCAAATCGACGGTGCGGGTCAGACGCGGTGTGCTGTAGTTGCCGCGCTGGGCAACCCACATCCAATCGCCCGATTGGGGGGTATTGTTGAGAAGAGAAACGGCCGTTTCCCCCACAAAATCAACCGTCACGTCCGTATTCGTCGGTAATTCATAATAATCGGCCGCATATTGGGACACCGTCGTCTTTTCGGCTTGCGGCAACGACACGCGCTCCATCGCCACCGTGTCCAGCGATGTGCCTTTGAAGGTGTACATTTCGGGCGCGTCGTCTTCATTGTGAATGGCAAGGGCGACGAGCCAGTCGAGGAAGAATTGTTCGCTGTCTAATCCTAAATCATGCTCGGCCGAAAGCGCGTCAATCGCTTGCAAGCCGTACCCATCGTGCATCGCAAATTCACGGTACATCTCTTCGCCCAAGCGGTCGAAAATGTAACGCATGAGGACGTATCCCTGCCCATAGTAAGGCATGGTGTCGCCGTCTGTCCAACTGTTCAACTGCTGATCGGGATTGCTGAGAAAGCCGTTGCCGCGATAGTGGCCGCCGTCGGGATAGCCGTTCAACTCTTCGGCTAACACAGCCGAGCCTTCGGCTGCCCAATCGGCATCCCCTTGATCGTGGTTGTCTTCGATCATGTGACGGAATTCGTGGGCGAGGACGTTGAGATAATATGAAGTGCCGAATTGGTCGATGTTCATGATGAACATTTCGCGCTCGTTGGAGTTGGGATTAACGGCCGTTGATACCACATTGCTCGACGTAAAATAACCGGCCAAATTGCATTGATTAGCATCTTCGCACAGCACCGCTGGCGACGCATGAACGATGTGAACGCGCGGGTCGCCATCAATGCCCGGATTGCTTTCCGAGCCGAAATAATGCACATCTGTCTCGTAAATCTCATCCCAACCAGTGATGATTTCTGCCAACGTGCCAGCATCTGGTTTGCTGCCCGCGCCCGTGTCAAACCAGAAATACGCATGTTCGCTCACGCCCATCAGTTCGGCATCAATGGCGGTAACGATGTTGGTGTCTACATTATCAATGTTAATTTGCTGTTTTGTGCCGACAGTGAGCGGATTTACAACAAAAACGGCCGTTGGTTCCAGCTCGGCACTTACGCCCAAATAGGCGATGGCTAACGCAACATCATCCCGTTGCGGCGGGCGGCTTTCAATGTTGGCGATGGTGATCGGTGCGGCATCGGGCGCGGGGGTGCTTGCGGGGGCTGGCTCGGCCGTCGCCACGTCTTCTACCGCTGTTGCGGCGGGGGGGATGGGTGTGTTGTTGGCAGAAACGGCCGTTGGTGTCAGCACAGGCGCGTTCAATTCAGAAACCAGCTTGCAAGCCGATAGAAGAGATATTATGGCAAAGGAATATAAGATGTTTTTAATCATAATAAGTTAATCGCGCTCCTATTTTTCAAATTTGACATAATCATGCCATAAACAACATTAAATTTTTAACGCTACCACATCGATCCCAACCACCACATTTTCCAGAGAATGCCCGTTAGGATCGATCCAAACCATCATATTTTCCAGAAAATGCCCATTGGGATCGATCCAAGCCACCATATTTTCCAGAAAATGCCCATCAGGATAGATCCCAACCACCACATTGTCCAGAGAATACCCATTGGGATCGATCCCAGCCATCATATTTTCCAGAAAATGCCCACTTGGATCGATCCCAACCACCACAATCCCCACATTTTACTCTCCCCCGCCCCCCTACTCCCCTGCTCCCCCGCTCTCCTCAAACCCTTCACCCATCGCCCGATGGCTGATGCCGATGGTTAAAAAGGCATGGGGGTCAATTTCAGCAACAACGCGCTTCACCGCATTCACCTGCGGCCGATACATTGTACACATCACCATATACCGTTGCCGCCGCGAATACGCACCCGTGATTTTCCAATAACTCACCCCGCGATGCAATGTTTCCATCAACGCCTCAGACATTTGGCGCGGGTGATCGGTCACGATGGTCGCCGTGCGCGTACTGCTCGCCCCTTCCAGCGTGTAATCGGAAGCCACGCCCTGCAAAAATAGCACGAGGAAGCCATACAAGGCGATATTCCAGCCAAACACAAGCCCCGCCGTGAAGATGATGATGCCATCAGCAAAGAAAAATGCTTGGCTTAACGGCAAGCCCGTCCGCTGTTGTACCACACGAGCGATGATGCCCGTGCCGCCAAAAGTGCTGCCCGCTCGATAGACAATCCCACCCGCAATGCCGCCGACAACGCCCGCGTAAATGCTGTTCAACAGTAAATCATCGGACAGCGGGAAAGTGTGCATCCAGATGGGCAGGTAGACGACGAAAACATCCAGCGCGACCGAGAAAATCGTCGCCGTGTACAGGGTGCGTAACACAAACCGCCATCGCCCAAGGTTGTAGTAGCCGAGAATGAGCAGCGGCGTGTTCATCACCCAATACATCAAGCCGATAGGCCAGCCTGTGAAATTATTGATGATGAGGCTGACACCAGACAGCCCACCAGAGACGATATTACTGGGCATTTGAAAGACAACATACGCCCACGCGCCTAATAATGCACCAAACGTCAACATCACGCTGATTTTGACATTATGCCAGCCCTTTTTCCACGCGGGTGATTGGGTAAGAGTTTGCCATTTTTGTTTCATAATGAAAGGAGCAGCAAGTGTGCAAGTATGTAAGTAGCAAGTATGTAAGTTCAATCACTTGCCACTTGCAACTTGCTACTTGTTACTAATAATCCCCTGCGCCACTAATAGTTCCGCATTCAAAATCGAGCCGCTGGCCGCGCCGCGCAGGGTGTTGTGGGCTAAGGCCATGAAGCGTAAATCGTTGACGGGGCAAGTGCGAACGCCGCCGACCGTCCACGCCAACCCGTTACCCGTGTTGGCATCTTTACGCGGTTGCGGGCGGTCAGCTTCGGGGCGATGGATGATGGCGGGACGGGGCATCGTGGGCAATTGTTCGCAGATGGCGGGCGGCTGCCATGTGCTAAATAGTTCAATCGCTTCTTCAGCAGTGACACGACGGCCGAGTTTGACCGAAATGCTCGCCATATGCCCATCAATAACAGGCACGCGATTGGCTTGTGCGCTGACTTTGAAGGGCGCGGGGGTGATGGCTCCGTTTTCGTATGTGCCGCACAGCTTCATCGGTTCGCTTTCCAATTTGCCATCCTCGCCGCCGATATGGGGCATGACATTGCCCAAAATATCGAGCGACGGCACGCCTGGATAGCCCGCGCCGGAGATCGCTTGCATGGTGGTAACAACGGCCGTTTCCAACCCATACGCCTCCTGCAAAATCTGCAACGGCAGCACGATGCTCGTCGTCGAGCAGTTCGCATTGGCAACGATGAACCCCTCCCATCCATATTCCCGTCGCTGATCGGCGATCAACGCCGTGTGATCGGCGTTGACTTCGGGAATCAACAGCGGCACATATGGATCCATGCGGAAGGGGGAGGCGTTGGTCAGCACCGCGTAGCCTGCTTGGGCAAATAGCGGCTCCAGTTCACGCGCTTGCGGCGTGGGCAGTGCCGAAAACAGCACTTTTTCGCGCAATGTCGGCTCTGTTGGCTGCACAATCATTTCGGCGATTGCGGCTGGCGGATCGCCGTCGAACAGCCAATTTACGCCTTCGCCATACGGCTTGCCGACGGTGCGGGATGAACCAGTAACGGCCGTTATTTCAAATAAGGGGTGGTCTGCCAACTGCTCAACGAATCGTTGCCCGACGGCTCCAGTCGCCGCCAAAACGGCTACGGGTATTTTCTTCATGGGTGTATCCTCTTCTCAAAAATAATGAGCGGGATAATACCTAACAATTAACAATTAACAAGGAACAAGGAACAATTAACAGCTAATAAAAAACTGGCTCAACCTTGTTAGATTAAGCCAGTTTGATGGGGGAAACGGCCGTTTCCCCCACTCCCATCACAACAAATCACAAACAGGGGGGCAACTGTAAAACGGCCGTTTACCAAATTATTCAACAGTTAATGTACATTGCCTGTTTTTTAGCTATACTATCAATAGACGATTTAATGTATCAGGAGGTAATGATGACAATGGATTTGGCAGTAGATAATAACTTGCTTAGTTTAGCGTTAAGAGTAGGCGGTTTCAAAAGTAAAAAAGAAACGATAAATGTAGCTCTTAAAGAATTTGTAGAAAAGCATAAACAATTTGAAATTATCGAATTATTTGGACAGCTTCCTTGTGATGATGATTATGATTATAAAGAAGGACGCAAATGAGCAATGTGCTTGTAGATACTTGTATTTGGTCATTAGCTTTGCGCGGAAAATCACCCCGTGATATTGCTGTTACAAAAGAACTTACACGGTTAATTCATGCTGAAAAAGCAAAAATAATTGGCCCGATTAGGCAGGAAGTCCTGTCTGGCTATAGTGACTTTAGGCAATATAGTAAACTCAAAGATAAATTGAGATATTTTCAGAATCAACCCGTCATTGATGATGACTATATATCTGCGGCTGAGTTTTCTAATCTTTGCAGGCAGCGAGGAATTCAAGGATCGCACATTGATTTCCTCATTTGTGCCGTTGCACACAGGTTAGAAATGAGCATTTTTACACATGATAAAGATTTTCAATCATATTCCAAGTTAATTCCTATCATGTTGTATTCGAAATAACATCTCCATCCCCTCACAGCAAATCAAAAACGGGGATTTCGGCACAAAACGGCCGTTTCCCCCACCCCCTCCATAATAAATCAAAAACAGGGAATTACGGACGCAAAACGGCCGTTTACCAAATTATTCAACAGTTAATGTACATTGCCTGTTTTTTAGCTATACTATCAATAGACGATTTAATGTATCAGGAGGTAATGATGACAATGGATTTGGCAGTAGATAATAACTTGCTTAGTTTAGCGTTAAGAGTAGGCGGTTTCAAAAGTAAAAAAGAAACGATAAATGTAGCTCTTAAAGAATTTGTAGAAAAGCATAAACAATTTGAAATTATCGAATTATTTGGACAGCTTCCTTGTGATGATGATTATGATTATAAAGAAGGACGCAAATGAGCAATGTGCTTGTAGATACTTGTATTTGGTCATTAGCTTTGCGCGGAAAATCACCCCGTGATATTGCTGTTACAAAAGAACTTACACGGTTAATTCATGCTGAAAAAGCAAAAATAATTGGCCCGATTAGGCAGGAAGTCCTGTCTGGCTATAGTGACTTTAGGCAATATAGTAAACTCAAAGATAAATTGAGATATTTTCAGAATCAACCCGTCATTGATGATGACTATATATCTGCGGCTGAGTTTTCTAATCTTTGCAGGCAGCGAGGAATTCAAGGATCGCACATTGATTTCCTCATTTGTGCCGTTGCACACAGGTTAGAAATGAGCATTTTTACACATGATAAAGATTTTCAATCATATTCCAAGTTAATTCCTATCATGTTGTATTCGAAATAACATCTCCATCCCCTCACAGCAAATCAAAAACGGGGATTTCGGCACAAAACGGCCGTTTCCCCCACCCCCTCCATAATAAATCAAAAACAGGGAATTACGGACGCAAAACGGCCGTTTCTTCTTGACTTCAATACTAATAATGATACTATTTTGATATGGCTTCCATTGAGAAAATTTTAGAGAACATGCGCCAAAATCCAAAAGGAATTCATTTTAACGACCTTTGTAAAGTTTGCGACCGCTATTTTGGCGAAGCTCGGCAAAGTGGTAGCAGTCACCGCATTTACAAGACCCCCTGGCAAGGTGACCCGCGCGTCAATATCCAAAATCATAAAAGGAAAGCAAAGGCATATCAGGTAAAACAAGTATTGAAAGCAGTTGACAGGATGAAAAAATGATTGAACAAGATCGTTATACTTATCGAGTAACTTGGTCAGAAGAAGATGAAGAATATCTTGGCCTCTGTGCAGAATTTCCTAGCTTGAGTTGGCTGGCGGATACGCCAGAAGGAACATTACACGGAATTCGCCAAGTTGTTGCTGATATTGTTATGGATTTGAAAGTGAATAATGAGGTTGTTCCAGAGCCTATTGCTATGAGAAAGTACAGTGGCAAATTTTTACTTCGTATACCACCAGAAGCTCATCGGCAATTGGCAATTGAAGCGGCTGAATCTGGTATTAGTCTTAACCGTTTAGCAAGTAGCAGAATAAGCCAACGGGTAGCAGCATAAACGGCCGTTTTGCAAGGTGATTACAACGAATTTGGAAATAAACGAATTGGTATCTTCTCAATATTTCGGGGAGACCTGACAGGTTTTTCAAAGGTACTCGTGTAAAACAAGAGGTCTTGATGAAACCTGTCAGGTCTTTACCCCAAGTTATTGAGATGTTACCGAATTGCCCCAACTGGTACAAAAAATCCGCGTTATCCGCGTCCTATTTGAGTGAGCTTGTGGGAAAACGGCCGTTTTGCGGGTGTATTGAATTTAATTGTGATTTAGTGCAAATTCTGATCACTCTTTCTTCTTCAAATAAACCAACGTCGCCGAGATGATGCCTGCCGCGCCCAAAATACTCCAGCTTAATTGACCAATCTTTTTGTCCATGCGGTTCAGTCGCCGCGTGGTTTCGTGGTCGGCGACGGTGTGAACTTTCAGCGTTCCCCGCTCCAAATTGGTCAACACGCTGGTTAGCTGGGATGGAATTTGCAAATAAGGACGCAACACCTCCAGTACAAGCGTTTTGCTCCACGCCCGCCCGCCTTGACTTTTCACCAACTCTTCGCCAAATTTTTCGAGATGATACCATGGGTTGATTTCGGGATTTAACAGCGATACCAGCCCCGACACCATACCAATCGCCCGCCCCAAATAGATGAAATCTTGTGGAATTTGGAAGGGGAATTCGTAAAAAACGTCGCGGAATTCCTTGCCTAATTCATGTAATTCATCGGGGTCTGGATTGGCGAGTTCTAATAAATTGCGTCCCCAAATACGGTCAAGCAGCACCGCTTGCGCTTCGGTGATGCGCTCTAAATCGGCACCGGGCAGGAAAAAGCCGAGATTTTGGTACGCTTGGGTCAGTCGGTAGGAGTCGCGCTGGGTGACGCTGATGAGGACGATGCTCAGGTTTTCGCCCACGAGGTCGGGGACGTGGCCGACCATGCCAAAGTCGATGAAAACCAATCGAAACGGCCGTTTTCCATCCCCTTTATTTTCGCCCATCGGCTTGACGAACAGGTTGCCTGGATGCGGGTCAGCGTGGAAGAACGCTTCGATGAATACTTGTCGAAAATAGACATCCAGCAGGAGGTCGGCCACACGATGGGGGTCGATTCCGGCCGCTTCCATCGCTGCTGAGTCGGTTAATTTGATGGCCGTGACATCTTCCAGAACGATGACGCGCTTGGTTGACAGTTCGCGGTAGACGTGGGGGATTTGTATCGCTGGATTTTCGGCGTACATCGCCTGAAAGCGTTCGGCATTGTCTGCTTCGGACTCGTAATCGAGTTCGTCCCAGAGGGTGACGGCAAATTCGTCCATCAATTGCGGAATGTTGGCGCGGCGGGCGATGGGGCGATAGCGCATCAGCCAATGGGCGACCACTTGCAAGGCGGCAAGGTCGATACGCACGGTTTCTTCGATGTTTGGCCGTTGTACTTTGATGACGACCGTTTCCCCCAATTCCGCACTGCCATCGGCGGCGGGCAGCCAAGCGCGGTACGCTTGTCCCAATGAGGCGGCGGCTAACGGTTCTTCGTCGATGGCTGCGAATTTGCTGCGCCAATCGCCCAATTCCTGCGCCAAAATGGTGAACATGAGCGGGGTGGGGACGGGTGGCACTTCATCTTGCAGGTCGAGCAGTTCGTCGGTGATTTCGGCGGGCAGCACGTCAACGCGGGAGCTTAGGAATTGGCCTAATTTGATCATTACGCCGCCCATCTCAATGGCGAGTTGACGGAAATTACGGGCAAAATTACGCAGGCGACGGGGGCGGGTGGCGCGAATTTGGCCGCCAAGTATGGGGATGCGCGTCAGGAACAAATCAACAACGATGATTTGTAAAATGGTCAGGCCAAAAAAGATGAGGATGCGACGAAAACGGCCGTTTGTTCCCTGCATTTGTTGTGATTCTAAACCCATGCCGCGTAGTATAGCACTGCACTTGGGGAGAGCGTATTATTTTAACGGCCGTTTT
>CAYSDT010000026.1:0-8710 GCA_964429835.1 uncultured Ardenticatenaceae bacterium
GGTGTTTTTTCCATCTGACTGACCGCGCTGAACGCAGGGCGGGGCGCACCATTTGTATCAATGATGCTGTATGGCACGGTATCATCCGTCGGGCCATGCCCCTTGTTGCCAAAGTCGTAATTGAACAAATACGCAATCCACACATCGCCTGAATCGTGCATTTGTTGGTACGCTTGCACGATATAATCGGCTTGTTCTTGCAACGTATTGTCGCCCGCAAAGGCAAACCCTTCGGGCGATTCGGTATACCCTTCGGTGCTTGCCCAGCCAAATTCGGTCACGCATAATTTCTTAGCGGGATCGACGGCTTGCACTTTATCGGCGTAGGTGTCGATGGTGGTTTTGAAGCTCCAACTATGGTGCGGATTGTCGAAGGGGCCACGGAAAACGGCCGTTTGTGATTCAGGATGTGATGGTGCGTCTTCGGCGGTCACATCGGGGGGCAGATTGTACCCGTTATGATGTGCGCCAACGCAATCGGCATATTGCAAAAAGCCCGCCGCCAACATTTGGTCAAGGAAAACAAAGTCGTCGATGGCAAATGGTACGCCATTTGCATCCGTCCCGCCGCCCGTCGGTGCTAACGCGCCGCTAATGACGATGACAGAGGGGTCAACCTCTTTGACGGTGGTGTATGCGCCTTGTAACAGTCTGGTGTATTCGTCTGCGCTTAATCCCGCAGGTGTAAGCCATTCACGATCCAGATTTTGTTCATTCCAAATTTCAATTGCATGAACTTGGCCGGGATATTGTGTCAGCAGCGCACGGATGAAATTGTTGTAATCGTTGTAATCATCTGGCGGGGCGTGGGTTTGTCCATCTGCCCGCGCCCATGCTGGCGAGCCAACGATGCTGAACATTAAATGCAGCCCTTTGGCTTGTGCTTCGGCTACGATGGCATCGTACATCCAAAAATACTCACCGCGATTGGGTTCAACCAGCGGCCATTCCATCTGCACTTTCACCCAATTTACACCCAATTGACCACTCATCACGTCCATCGTGTAAGCGGGGTCGCCAACAAGGGCGTGGGATTGTGCGCCGTACCCAAATTGGTCGGCTGTCCACGCGGGGAGGGGCTGATTGGGGTCTGGGGCTGGTTCTTCTGGCGCGGGATCGGCGGGTTGGGCATCACCATCGCCTGTAATGACGGGCGGGGGTAATACTGTGGGCGGAGCGGCGGTTGGTTCGACGGGGATTGGGGTAGAAACGGCCGTTTCCCCCTCCACAACCTCATCACCCCCGCCACAAGCGGCTAATGCAAACAAAAGAACAAAACTTAATACCAACACTGTACGTTTCATCATGTATACCTCTTTGTAAGTGGCAAGTAGCAAGTCTGCATGTACACACTTGCTTACTTGCTACTTGCTACTTGTTCCTATCCACCACCCATCACATTGCGTAAGGTTTCGCAAGCAGGGCAGCCGCCATCGGGTCGCATCATCGCGTAACCAGCTTGGGGATCATCGCCCCAAGTGGTGAAGTCCATATTGAAGACGATTGCCATCCGCACACGGCCGCTGTTGGCCGAAATGCTGACCGCTTCCGCTAACCATTGCGCGTGCTGTGCCACCGTCGTATTGGCTGCCCAACTGAAACGGGAAGGCACACCACTCGGGAAATCTTCACCAGACAGATAGCCTAGTTCGGTAAAGCAGAGCGGTTTACCCAGCGCATTAGCGTAGGTGTCAATCATCGGTTGCAGATACCAACTGTAATGACCGCCGCCCGCCGGATGTCCAGAGGATACGGTGGGGGATGTTGCCCCAGCGTTATAATGTACGCCCATGCAATCCATGTAATTGGCTGCACCAGCGGCCGCCATGCCAGCCAAGTAAGCATTATCATCACACCCGTTCGGGCTGCATCCACCGCCAAAGTAACCAGTGGGCGCGGGTGCGCCACCAATAACCATCACATTAGGATTGGACGCTTTGATGGAATTGTATGATGGGGCGAGCAAGTTGTTGACATAAGAAGCGGGGTCAATTTCGCCAACCGGCCATTCAAAGTCAATGTTTTCTTCGTTCCAGATTTCAATCGCATCAGGGCCGAGGGCGGCAACTTCTCCGACAAATGCGACATATCCAGCAAAGTTGATGCTGGTTGGGTATGTGTTTGAGCCGGGAATGCTCAACAACACTTTGAAGCCGTTGGCGTGTGCTTGATTGATACGTCCAGCAAGATCGGCCGCATTATCACTTTCGCCCCATTTGTGTTGGAATTTAACCCAGTTCATGCCCGCATAGGACATCAGGCTGGGGTTTGCAAAGCCGTGCGTTTGGGCACCGAGTTCAAAGCTGCCATTGGCAACGGGGGGGGCATTGACGGGTGCGGGTGCGCCGCCACCACCACCGCCGCCACCGCCATCAGTTGTACCTGTAGCGACAGCATCGCCTGCACCGTTTATGGGCAAGGCAGCGATGTCAACACCAGCGTCTATGTCTAGCAGGGTGTGGTAAATCCACACTTCTGTGCCTGTATCGGGCATGGGGAATTTGAACCATGTGGGGTCATTGTCACGAGCGATGACTTGAACGCGAATGCCGGGGTTGATGCCGCCAGCAATCGTGCCGTAGATAACGCCAGGCCCTTGACGGACATTTGCGCCCGCATTGACGACAGCGTTTGTTTCGCCGCTGGCAACAACGGCCGTTTCTTCCACAACTTCTGCACTTTCTTCAACCGTCTCTTCGGCTGTTTCTTCGGCGACTTCTTCCGTTGCCTCTTCTTCGACGACGGCTTCTTCACCAACGGTAACGGCCGTTTCGTTCAAAAGAGATACGTTCTCGCCCATCGCAAACTCGGCTTGGATGGTGTAAACGCCGTCCGTTTCCGTCCCTTCCCATTCAAAGGTCAAGGATTCACCACTTGCGCTGGCGACGACATTCTCATCGCCGTCGCGCACCGTCCAAATGATGGCTGCGCTGGCGGGCTGAGGCGCATCGCCTTGCCCCATGTAGCTGGAGATGGCAGACGCATAACCGGGCGCATTGTTTGCGCCGCCTAAACTGCGAACGGCCGCGCCGCGTAACTGATCATCTTGCAATGCTTGAGCGCGAGCAGACAGCGCAGACGCATTATCGAGCCAAACGTGATGTGTTTGGCCGTTTTCTTCGTAGCTGTATTTGTATGTTTGGCTTTCACCATCCCATTCCAGCGGTGTAGCTGTGCCTGAAAGGGCAACGGCGATGGGTTCGCCCGCCGCAACAGTCTCTGAGCCTTGCGTGAATTGCAGTTCGCCAAAATTGGCGAGTGCGTCTGCGTTGGACAGTTCGATATACGATTCGCCAATGCGATCAATCGCGCTGGAGGTGAGCAGTGCGCTTACTTTTTCGCGCGGCACATATCCCGTCGCCCAATTGATGAGGTGGCCGGATTCGTTTTCTTCGCCGTGCGCGGTGGGGTCAAGCGGCATTTCCATGTAGATGGCATCGGCCGTTTGTCCCAGTGCGCTCCAATCGTAGTTGACGGCATCCCATTGGAATTCGCCGACTTCAAAGGGCATCGGCAAAGTGACGATGACTTTCTTGTTTTGGGGGTGCATCGCATCAACAACGGCGTTGACAAAGCTGGTGTACCCGTCACGGTCGGCGATGGATACGCCTTGATAGTCGAGATTAACGCCAGCATAATCGCCTGTGGTGACTTCCTGCACTAACGCATTGACGTGTGCGGTTTGCACGGCGGGATCGGTCAAAATCGTCGCTAACAGGGCTAAATCAATGATTGCGCCACGATTAGAGACGGTGAGATATTGCTCGTAGCCGCCTTGGGGCATCTTTTCGGCCACATCGCCTTCAAGTGCGCCGCCTTCGGCTGGTTTTTTCGTGCCAAGCATGACTTCTTGAACGTAGGGGAGCAAATCGGTGGGCAAGGATTCGCCCGCTTCAATTTCTGCTCCAACGATGGGTGTTGGCGCGGCACTGTTTTCCATCATTGCCAACGCTTGCGGCAACGTGCCTTCCATCGTGTGCATTTTGCCAGTGGTGGTGTCGCGGGTGCTGGGGACAAATGTCCACGCCGCGCCGTCCCAGCCGTATACATCGACGGTTTCAGGATTGGCATCGGCGGGGATGGGCAGGGTGACTGCTCCTTGCGTGCCGCTGCCTTCGCTGATGGCGTACACGTCGCCTTTGGTTGTTTTGTTGGCGGGTGCTGCGGCGGGAGCGGGATCGACGGTGAGTACCGCCGTTCCGCTACTCACTTCTACGCCTGCTGGTGCTTCGCTGGCGGTTGCGCCTGTTTCCGATGCACTTTCGCTTTCTGCACCATCTATAACGGCCGTTTCGGTCTCATCGCCGCCAAAAAGGCGGTCGCCTAATGAGATGGGGGGTAAAAACAGCCCTGCGCCAATTAAAAGGAGGACGACAATGCCGCCAATCCAAAGCATGGGGGATTTTTTCTTCGTGGGTTCGGTACTTCTTTCTTCTTCCATTTTATTCTCCGTTGGGATCGGTCGTTCGGCTCCTGTTGCAGACAAAGGTGTTTCTTCCCCGTCTGGGTTGATCATGATAAACGGCCGTTTTTGCGGAGACCTGACAGGTTTCATACTATATTTTGTTCCATGTAAATATCATAAAAAAACCTGTCCAGTCTCATAAATAATGTTGATGTGCGTAAAAAAAGGCCATAAACGGCCGTTTTTCCTCTTCTAAATTTTGTGAACAAGGCTGGATTTTAGCAAATCAGACAATGGTTGCCAAACGGGGCGGGCGTTCGTAGGGGGATTGTTGAGCAAACATTAACATTACGATGGAATAAATTGCACGAATTATTTACTTTTTTCGTGATACTGTGTGCAAATGCGTTGCAGGTTTTAATGTTTTATAGCAAGCGTTTTCACCCCCCCCATTTCAATAATAGGACACTGATTGCGCTGATTACACTGATTTTATACTTTTTATCTGTGTTCATCTGTGAAATCAGTGTCCCATTCTATAGGTGCGTGTGAACGATTACCGTTTTATAAAAGTATATGGGCAAATTTTGAAATGGAAACGGCCGTTGTTATACTCTTCTCGACAATTATTTCTGATTTAATATCGCCCGCTTAAATGGGCAACAAGGAGAGTCCAATGGCTTCAATGGCTGAATTATTCAAACAAATGCCGTCACGTTTTGACGCAAGCAAAGCGGGTGATATGAACGCATCCGTCTTATTCGATCTATCTGGTGATGATGGCGGCCAATGGGCAGTCAACATTGCGAATGGTGAATGTGATGTCGTCGAAGGCGGCGTAGAAAGCCCCACCGCTTCCGTAATGATGGATGCTGGCGACTACAGCAAAATGGTTTCTGGCGATTTGAACCCAATGATGGCGTTCATGAGCGGCAAAATCAAAGTTGATGGCGATCTGAATGCAGTAATGAAAGTACAGACACTTTTCGGCATGTAAACTGCCCATCGCTTTATAACAAAAACGGCTTGTCCAATAATTTGGACAAGCCGTTTTTGTTTTGTGGGGTAAGGGCGGTTGAACCGTTTCTACATCTTAATATCAGACTAGACACTGGTGAAAATTAAATTTCAGGAGGTGTAGGGGCGGTTCGCGAACCGCCCCTACTGGAGAGGAATATAAAAAACGCCAGAGTCCAGTATCAGACAATGGGGAGGTAAAGGGTGAAGGTCGTCCCCTCGTTGATAACGCTGTTGACTTGAATACGGCCGTTATGCGCTTCAATGATCTGCTGGGCGATGGATAAACCCAAGCCAGTGCCTTCTGCGTCACTGCCGGGAATGCGGTAGAACCGTTCAAAAAGGTGGTCTATATCTTCAGGGGCGATGCCTAAGCCTGTATCGGTGATGCAAACACGAATCCATGATCCATCCTGACTGGTGGAAATCGTCACACGGCCGTTTTCACGATTATATTTAATGGCATTGCTGACCAAGTTCAGTATCACCTGTTTGATTTTGTCAGCATCACCAATAACCTGCCCATCTTTAAGATCATCACCTGCTTCAATAACGATCACGATGCCGCGCTTGGCCGCTTGCGAGGTGGTGATATGGGATACATCGCTGACGATTTCACGAATGCAGAGTGGCTCAGTCTGTAGCTGCTCTCGTCCTGATTCCAAACGGGCAAGGCTGAGAAAATCTTTTGTCATACGCGCAAGCCGTTTGGTTTCGCGCTGGATCATGCCAATAACGGCCGTTTGTTGTTCTTGCGGCAACTCAGGGCGTGACAGCAGTTCGCTGGCCGATGTTAAGGCCATCAACGGCGTTTTAATTTCGTGCATCACCTCTGCCAACAGGTCGGATTGATCGAACAAATACGCATTGGTAATGGCGATGGCCGATTGTGAAGCCAACGCCTCCAGCAATGTCACATCTCGTTTGCTGTACGCGCTGTCATCCCGCTTATTCAGGACTTCAAGCGTGCCAATCACCCCCGTTTGGGTGATGAGTGGCACGGCAACCATCGAACGGGTGACATTATCCAACTCTTGATCGACAGAAGCGAAGAAACGGTCATCAGATTGGGCATCATCGACGATTACAGAACGGCCGTTTTGCACAACCCAGCCCGCAATACTGCCATCCATCGGCACGACAAACGATTCCAGCCCCGTGTCATGTGTGGAGGCGGTAAAATGCAACGCCCCCGTCCGCTGATTGACAAGCAAGATGGACGCTTTTTGCGTGTTCGTCAACTCCGTCGCCGCTTCCATCACAAAACTAAGCAGATCGCCCAAATGATGGGTAGAGCTAAGGCGCGTGCCGATCTGCAATAATAGTTGCAAATTAGCCTCACTGATGGCACCTGAATTAGCAAAAGCGGATGGGGGTGCGATTAATGTTTTTGTATTCATATATCAGAACCAATTAATTGCATATACAGCGAATTATTCATCTTACTCGACGATGAATATGGCGATTATACAGTATGGGGAGTATCACCCCACTTTTTTCACGGTATCACTATATTTGGCGAGTGTGTACACTCGCACACTCGCTACTCGCCACTCGCTACTCACCAATAACATGATAAATGCTCGTTTCTGGATTACGATACACCTCTTCCAGATAGCCCATCTCCACCATGCGGTCGAATTTATTGAGACCATCGGGCGAGTAGTAAACCCATTCAAGCGGCCCGACGTAAACATATTGCACGTCGTATTTGTTCAACAACATGCGGGCGTGGGCGATGTCGGGGCTGTTGTAGAAGGCGTTCACGTCGGCGATGCGGGCGGGTACGCCGCTGTCGGGCAGGACGGCACGTTGCTGCCGCTGATGCCAATCCCAGCCGATGACGGCGGGCAGCCCCGTATACATCGCTACCCGATTGCCGATGGAACGGTACGGGTTGTCGCTGTGCGCTTCCATGATGACGGGCGAGCCGTCGATGTTGCGCTGCATCCAGTTAATCGCTTCGTAATCGGGGGCGAGGGAGACGGTTTGTCCGCCTTTTTCACCATAGTCGACGTAGGGCATGAATGCCATGCCGTCCAAAGTATGCGGCGCGTCTTGGCTCATACGAATGCGCCATTTTGCGCCCGTCGCCAACACGGGGTAAAGGAAGGCGGCAAAAACAAGGATGCCGAGAATGGTGAACCACAAGTGACGAACGGCCGTTTTTTCCCGAATTCCTCTGTATGTCCAAACGGCCGTTACGCCGCCAACCACACTCAGCATCAGCCACGCCTGCAAATAAAACTTGAACACCGTATTCATGCGCCCGATGTCGCCATCCAGCACGAAAATTTCCACAAACAGGGTTAAAAACAGGGCGGCGGCGATTAAAACGAGAACGATTCGGCGCGGCGGCGATAGGTTTAGCCGTAAACTGAGCAATCCCGCGATCAAAACCAGTGTGAGCGAAAGCGGCAGCGTCCAGTAATCTAATTTGAACATCATCGTGACGATGAGCAGCAGGTAAACGAAGATGGCAAGCAGGTAAAGCCAGCCAATCGGTTCGGCGCGGCGCAAGCGGGCGGGGGTGAGATGGTTTGTCCAGTCGCGGAATTCGCGGGCGAGATGGGGGATGATCAAAAAGAGGAACAATCCCCAAATGACAAGGTATTTGCCGATAAACGTATACGACCCTTCCCAGCGGGAAAGTGAACTGTAGCCCGTGCCATAATTGGCGGCGAAGGGGTAGAAAGTGAGGAAGGCGATGAACCATAAAACGGCCGTTGCGCCGAGGAAGAGCAGGGGAGATGAGGAGCGGGGGAGCGGGGGAGATGAGGGGATGCCTTGCTCCCTTGCTCCCCTGCTCCCCTGCTCCCCTGCTCCTTTCCATGCCCAGTAGAATACGGCCAACGCCCCGATGATTAAATAAGTCGGGAAATCCCAAGTATTTGTCGCCCGCAACGATCCAATCGCCAATCCCCCAACCAAAAATGTAACCAACAACACCCCTGCTCCCCCTCTCCCCTGCCCCCCTGCTCCCCTGCTCCCCAGCACCAGCCCAATCGCCCAACCAAGTGCCAGCAATTGCAGCGGCATACTGATCATGTGGGCGTGTAAATCGCCGTAGAGGAAGGTGAAGAAGGGGAATTCGCTGATCGGCTGTACTTCGCCAGGTTCGGCGTTGATGACGCGGGTTGCGCTCCAGAAATAATCGCCGGGATAGACGGGGGGAGATTGGCCGCCTGCGATTTTGATGACTCCATCAATTGTGCGAGCCAGCGTGCCAGCGACGGGCAGCTTTTCTTCCAGTGCGGGGTCGCCTGTTTTGTACCAGGCGTTGACCAT
>CAYSDT010000026.1:8810-14135 GCA_964429835.1 uncultured Ardenticatenaceae bacterium
CCCAAGTTGTAGGCAATGGCGGGGGGGATGGCTAACAGTTTTGCCATCGCGCCGACGTAGACGAAGCCGTAGTAATAATAGTTCAGCGTGCCGCCCGCGTACCACGGGTCATAGGGCGGGAAGCTGGTGGATTTCATAACGGCCGTAAAATAAGACAAATCCATCGGCTTTTCGCCGCCCCAGATGATGTCCCACACATCGGGGTTGCCCAGACGGATGAAGATGAAGAGCAGGAAGAGGGCGATGCCCAGTGATTCAATTAGGAGAATATAACGGCCGTTTTCTCTTAAAAATTCCTCTATCTCTGCCCGACGGCGCAGGAAGAGAAAGCCTCTAATCAGACTAATCAGTAACACGCCCAAGAACAATGTCGCCCGCGTGTGCGGCATCCATTTCAAGCTGCCCATCAACCAGCCAAAATAGGAGACGAGCAGCAGCGACAGCACCCGTGATAGCGCGTACCCTTTGTCGGGCAAGCCGTTGAAGGCGGTGAAGGTGATGGGAAATGCCAGCCAGCCGAGAAAAATAACGGCTGCCCACCACACCACCGCCGCCAGCCATGGATGCTGTGCCATCACCCCATCGGGGTTGAAGAGATCGTTGAATGTGCCGCCCGCTTGTTGCGTTTTTGCGTCGTCGTCGGATAGCAGCAGGGTTGGCGGCAACTTGTTTTCAGTCGCTTGGCCGGGTGTCATGAAGATGACTTTGCTGAGATCGACGGCGTTGAGGATGGCGGCCGTGTTTTCATGGCTGTAAGCGTCGGTTTTGCGAAAAATCCAGACGGGCGGATGGTCGTAGACGCTGAACGCCTCTTCGACGGCTAAATCGCCCGGCGGCGGCCAGCCAACTTCTGGCAGTCCGCCCCAGCCGATTTGACCCGTCGTGTCGCTGATGTAAAGCGGCCCGATATGGATGTCGCCGTGCGCCTGATGCACCAGTTCAAAGCCCAATTCGCCGCTGAATAACGCTTCGTAATAGCGGATCATCATTGGGAAGGTGGCGGGGATGCGCGGCAAGCTCCACATGGCGCGTTGGCTGCTCAGGCCGATGTAATCCGCTTCGTCCAGCCATTGGATCACTTCCAGCCGCTTGGCGGGGCTGTCGGGATGGGTGACGGGGCGTTGGCCGCCTGTCACTTCGGTGTAATACATGCCGTATGCACTTTTTCCGTCGATATTGGTCGGCAGCAGGTCGTCCCAATGCTCGTTGACGAGCAAGCTGGTGGAAGCGTGAACGGCCGTTCCTGCGGTGTGTTCAATGACAAGTTGATTGACGGAATCGGCGGGCATGAATAGGTCGCCGATGTCGGCGGTGAAGCTGCGCCGCTGATCATCCAGACCTAAATCGAGCGTGATCCCATCGCCCCCGATTGCGCCCAGATTGACCTTGAGTTGGGCGACAGAAAGGGGCTGTCCGGCAAGGTAGATGGGGTCGGTGAGGTAGTTGAGACGAACGGCCGTTATGGTTCCATCTTCTGGCAGGGCGAATGAGAGCGTGAGCGGGTAGCTTTCGGGAAACCAGTCGAACTGTTTGATGGGTAGCTGTAATTCGCGATCTACCCCATCGCCCGTTTCATATAGAAGAGTGGCGGCGGTGGGGACGTTTTCGTACATCCACGCGGAGGCGGCGTTGCGGGTCATCGGCTGGCGATAGATTTCGGTGAAGGCGACTGCCCAAGCGAAGGTGGAAATGAGGACAACGGCCGTTAATCCCGCCGCCGCGATCTGTTTGGCCTTGCTTTTGCTGCGGACAGCACGACGGCAGATGGCAATGAGAGCCCATCCTGCCAGCAGCAGCAGCGTGGGGTAGATGGGCAAAAAATAGCGGATGGATTTCACCCATCGCGTCGCCATAAACATAAAATAGAGGCCGCTCCAGACGACGGGGATGGCGTGTGCAGTCCAATCAGGCCGTAATTTGATCAGTCGCCACCCCGCCCAGAAGAAGCCAAACCAAGCCATCAGCCCCGCCGCAATGCCCATGCCGTACAAAATCATGTTCGTGAGCGGGAAAAGGATGGGGGCGCGGTCTGTCCATTGCAACGCAGGCGGCGCGGCGGCATCGGGCGATTGCTGAATCTGGATTTCGCTCATGTTGCTGACCCATTGCGGGTTAAAGCCGATGGTCGCTTGCAGGAAATAGACGATGCCGCTCGGCTCAGTGCCATGCTCGGCGATGTACGCCGTGCGGGCGATGGCGGGGTCGGCGAAGGCGTAAGGGTTGGCAAAGCGGAAGACGACAATGGACAAAATGGCGGCCAGCAGGACACCGATGAAGACGCGGGTCAAATCGGCCGTGCCTTGCCGTGTTTCAAAAACGGTTTCCCATGTGTGGCCGCGCTGGTGCAGCCAAATGATGGCCGACAGGTTGATGATGAGTGCCAGCGGGGCGAGATTGACCCGCGAGGCGATGGTCAACCCCAGCGTAATGCCGAAAATGAGCCACCATCGCCACCGCCATTTGAGGACTTTATCACCCAACCCGGCGGCGCGGACGGCGGCGTAGATGGTGAGCGTGGTCAGCGTGGAAGCCCATGTATCCATCGTGTAAAAGTGGGATTGTTGAATGGGCATAACGGCCGTTGCCATCAAAGCGGCCGCAATTAGCCCCGCTTGCCAGCCATACAGTCGCCGCCCAATGAAAAACAGGAAAGCGACGGCGATGAGGTCTACCAAACCAGAGAGAAAACGGCCGAGCAGGTGCAGTCCGTCGTAGCCTGCATAGTTGTGGGTGCAAGTGGACGGGGCGGTTTCGTCGGGTTGGCAATAGGTGGAAGCGGCCTCAGCGGCGATGCGGGTGAGGGTCATCGGGAAGTTGCCGTAGACGTAGAATCCTTCGCCGACGTTGTACGGGTTCAGGGTGGATTCGGAGGTGCGGAGATAGGTTAGAAAGCTGTCGGGGATGGTGAGTTTGATGGTGGTGGTGGTGAGGAAGCGTTCGTCGGGGTGCAGGTGGGTGCTGTCGTCCCAGTTGAGGCCGCTAAAGCGCAGCAGGGCGGCGAGGATGAGGGTGAGAATGAGCAGCGGGACGGCGAGCTTCTCGGCGAAACTTTCGAGGGAAAACCGCTTTTTGGTTGGGGAGGGTTGATCTGTTGTCATAGACGGCAGATTTTAGCGGAAAGGGGGGGGAAAGGAAAACGGCCGTTTCTCCCTCCCATTAAAAGAAACAATCAACAGCCAACAGAAAACAATCAACTGAAAACGTGTGTGTGTCTCCCCAAAACTAAAAATGGTTCAATCTCGTAGATTGAACCATTTTAATGTGGGTATAAACCGAAAGGATTAACCAGCCATTACATGCTGTCGTCATTACTTTCATCATCTTTAAAATAGTGCCACTTGTTTAAATACGGTTTTAGAGGGCCGTAGTTTACAGCGTGGTGGCTGTTATGATGAGCAGACGCGCCAAAAAAATGCTCTTTATCTGCGACAATGTCTTTTCCTGGAACGATAAAGAAATCCTCTGGGGTGTCAGGACTATTTAGGATAACGAAAATATATGTATGTTCTGGTGAAAGAGCGTTGATATTTAGAAAGAAGCAATTTCTTTTACGAAGTGTTTTTACTGAAACTAAGAAAGTCCTCTCAGTTCGTGGGTTGTATGCGAATATATCTATAGATTTGGCATTGCCAAATGTAACCGATGCCTGAAGTTCTCGTTTGAATAGTTGCCCAACCACTAAAAACTCGCCTGCCATCCCTGTTATTTGAGTATCTGCTTGCATTGTTATTCACCTAACTATTATTAATCTGCATGTATATCAAGAATACACCGGCGGAGCTTGTTGAAATATGCAGGCGATGATTAATGTAGATGGTTTATCCAGCATTACCACTGGATAAACCATCGTATATGGGCAAAAAAGAAGTTATGCTACACCCTCGTCAACAACGGCCGTTTTATCCCCATCATCCACCTTTTCACCAACTAAATAGCGGTACGTTGCTCCATGATTACGCATCACCCGCCGTTGGCTGGGCGCGTCCATTTCGTAGGTGGAAAAGGCCAACTCTGCCCGCGCTCGCTTGATGAGCGCATCGGCGGCGGGGCGGAAGGTGGAAACGGCCGTTTGTGCTTCATCATACACCCCGTCCGCAATCGGCACGTCGTTAGATTCGACGATGGCGGCATCCAGTGCGGCTTGTAATTCTATCGCTGAGGGGTTGACGGCGAGCGGGAAACCATTGGCGAACGCCTTTGCGTCCCCTTCAATGATGGATGATCCCAACCCCAGCCACTCTTCACGCGATGATGGTTTGGGACGGCCGCCGTCGTTGTCCATCTTGTAATAACCCAACACGCCGACGGATAGGCCATCTCGTTGGGCGCGATTGTAAACGGCCGTCCAGATGTGTCTGATAAACATTTCCAAACGATCCATCGCCGCCGCGCTTTCGGCCGTTTCGATTTTGCGCTGACTTAATGCCGCTTCGGCGTTGTCATACGCCGCTTTATAGGCGGCGTGATGGGTGGTCAGATCGGCGATTAACGGTGCGCTCAGGCGCGGGGCTTGACCAGCGTTTTGGGTGGAAACGGCCGTTTTCACTGCTTTGTTCATAAAGGCAAGACGGGTAACATCACTATTTGGAGCTAGGTAATATGGCATTAAGGCACCTCCTTTAATGCACTGGCGACAACGGTAGAAACGGCCGTTGTCAATAATAAAAATGGCGACTATATCAGCGACATAGCCGCTCAAGACAGAATTAGTATAACATAGTTTTCTCTCTTTTAGGGAATTTTCCCAGCAGGCGGGATATTGTGGAACTGCAAGGGGGCTAACTCTCCAGCAGGAGGGGTCTTATGGAACCACAAGGGGGTTGATTCTCCAGCAGGAAGGGTCTTGTGGAATTATAAGGGGGCTGATTCTCGGGCAGAAGGGGTCTTGTGGAGCCACATAGGGGCGGATTCTCTGGCAGGAGAGGGTATGCTTTTGTTTTTTAACGATGATGTCTATTCTATCGTGTAATCTACATGGTATTCTCGTCAACAACGCCCGTTTCATCCCCATCACCTACCAAATACCGATAGGTTGCCCCATGATTACGCATCATCCGCCGATGGATTGATGGCGGGTGGGGAACCGTTGAAAACGGCCGTTTATCTCCGACCAGTATACCATAAAAAAAAGCCGCCTTTGGGCGGCAATTTATTGCTAAAGTATGATTCCTACGAGAAAAAATCGCTCCTACGCACTAAAGCAAAAAACTGTGTCTATGGTAAAAACGGCCGTTTTCAAAAATTAACCATCCCCTCCCCCAAGTTTCTCTTGTGGTATAGTTAGGGCATGAACAAGAACAGTGAAAACATAATCGGCATCGTTGG